>JBOIAH010000160.1:0-10118 GCA_050739055.1 Steroidobacteraceae bacterium
CACGTCGATCGCCTTGTCCGGCAGCTTGCGGTCGTTGATGTACTTGGCCGACAGCTCCACCGCGGCCTTGATGGCGTCGTTGGTGTAGCGGACTTTGTGGAACTCTTCGTAATACGGTTTGATGCCCATCATGATCTTGATGGCATCGGGAATCGTCGGCTCCACCACGTCGATCTTCTGGAACCGGCGCACCAGGGCGCGGTCCTTCTCGAAATATTGGCGGTATTCCTTGTAGGTGGTCGAGCCGATGCAGCGCAGCGTGCCGGCCTGCAGGGCGGGCTTGAGCAGGTTCGACGCGTCCATCGCGCCGCCGCTGGTCGCGCCCGCGCCGATCACGGTGTGAATCTCGTCGATGAACAGGATCGCCCCGGGTAGCTTCTTCAGCTCGGTGATCACGCCCTTGAGGCGTTTCTCAAAGTCCCCGCGATACTTCGTGCCGGCGATCAGCGCGCCCATGTCGAGCGCAAAAATGGTGCAGTCGGAGAGCACCTCGGGCACTTTGCCCTCGACGATCAGCCGCGCGAGGCCTTCCGCGATGGCGGTCTTGCCGACGCCCGCCTCACCGACATACAGGGGGTTATTCTTGCGGCGGCGGCACAGGATCTCGATGGTCCGCTCGACCTCGAGCTTGCGGCCGATGAGCGGGTCGATGCGTCCGTCCTGAGCCATGCGGTTGAGGTTGGTGGTGTACTTGTCGAGCGCGCTGCCGCCCTCGCCGTCGCGCTCGCCGTCCGCCTGCGCATCCTCCTTGTCGGTCTTCTCCTCGGCGATCTTGGAGAGCCCATGGGAGATGTAATTGACGACGTCCAGGCGCGTCACGTGCTGGCGGTTCAGCAGGAACACCGCGTGACTCTGCTTTTCGCTGAAGATGGCGACCAGTACGTTGGTCACCCCGACTTCCTTCTTGCCGCTGGATTGCACGTGGAACAGCGCCCGCTGCAGCACGCGCTGGAATCCGAGCGTCGGCTGCACCTCGCGCTCCTCGCCCTCCTCCAGCCGCGGCGTCGACTGGTCGACGTGATCCTTGAGTTCCTGGCGTAGCTGGGCGAAGTCCGCCCCGCAGGCGCGCAGCACCTCGCGCACCTTGGGCGTGTCGAGGATGGCGAGCAGCAGGTGCTCGACCGTCAGGTACTCGTGGCGCGCCTCGCGCGCCTGGTGAAAGGCGTCGTTGAGGCAGTATTCGAGTTCGTTGGACAGCATTCAGGCCTCTTCCAGCGTGCACATGAGCGGGTGCTGGTGGTCGCGCGCGTAGGTCGTCACCTGCGCCACCTTGGTCTCCGCGATCTCGTAGGTGAAGACCCCGCACACGCCCTTACCCTTGGTGTGGACTTCGAGCATGATGCGGGTCGCCGTCGGACGATTCAGCGCGAAGAACTTTTCCAGCACATCCACGACAAACTCCATGGGGGTGTAATCATCGTTGAGCAGTACGACCCGGTACAGCGGCGGTTGCTTGACCTCCGGCTGCGCCTCTTCCACGGCGACGCCGGCGTCGGGACGGACCGGATGCTGCTCGGGCATGGTTCTTTATAGGGGTCGCGAAACGGCAACACAAGCCTGCCACAATGTGGACTAGTTACTCCTGCAGAAACAATCGCTTGAGAGCGCAAGCGACCCACCCGTATGATTGCGCCGGTTTGCGGCGCGCGGGCCACTGCGGCGCACCCCGCCGCCGTGTGCGAGGAGCCTTGAGAACCTCCCTTAAGCTCATGCCTTGGCCCCCATGAACGCCGTGTCCTGGCTGCCGGGCTTCCCGGCGCACGATCGCTGGCGTGCGTTGCTGCTCGCCGATGGCCCGCGCCTTGCGACCTGGGTCCTGGGCCTCGCGCTCGGGGTGCAGGCCGCGTTCATCGTGACCGATCTCGCCGGCGCCGGCCGCGCGCCGCGCGCCCCGGCCGCGGCTCCCGTGTTCCGCCCGCTGCTCACCGACGTCGCGACCATTACCAACGCGCACCTGTTCGGGGCGGCGCCGGTACCGAAGCAGGATGACGCCAACGCGCCGCAGACGAGCATGCCGCTGGTGCTGACCGGAATCATCGCTGCCAATGATCCGCAAAATGGCCTGGCAATCCTGGGACCCAGCGCACAGACCGCCAAGGTGTATGCGGTCGGAGACAACGTTCCCGGTGGTGCGAAGCTGCACTCGGTGTACACCGACCGCGTGGTCATCGACCGCAACGGACAGCTGGAGTCCCTGGCGCTGCCGCGCCAGTTGAGCGGTGCGGCGCCGGCGCCCTCGGCAGCCGCGCTGCCGAGCACCAACCCGGTCATCGAGCGCATGCGCAAGGCGCTCACCGAGCAGCCGGGCCTGATCGCCGACCTGCTGCGGCCCCAGGCCGTGCGCGTCGGTGACAAGGTCACCGGCTTCCGGGTCTACCCGGGACGCAACCGCCTGGCGTTCGCCCGCCTGGGCTTGCGGCCCGGTGATGAGGTGATCGCCATCAACGGCACGCCGCTCGATGACGTGGACCGCGGGCAGGACATCCTGCGCACCCTGAGCACCTCGAGTGAGGCACGCGTCACGGTTATCCGCAACAACCAGCAGCAGGATCTGAACCTGAACATCGCCCAAGTCGCGCAGGAAGCAGAAGTCGCGACCGGCGTGGCCGATCAGCCGCTCACGCCCGGGCCGACTCCGCCGGCGCCGCCCGGCACACCGAACAATACCCAGTAGGCCGGCGCTTCGGGGGAACACTCAAGTGACAGGTTTTCGCTCCTTTGCATCATGCGCGCTCGCGGTCCTGCTGGCGACGTCGCTCGCCTCCGCGCAGCAGGCGCAGCGCATCACACCCAACTTCAAGGACGCGGACATCACCCAGATCGCCGAAGCGGTCAGCGCCGCCACCGGCAAGAACTTCATCATCGATCCGCGGGTGCGTGCGCAGGTGACCATGCTGTCCTCGACGCCAATGTCGCCGGGGGCGTTCTACGAGGCGTTCCTGTCCATCCTGCAGGTGTACGGCTTCATCGCCGTGCCCGCGGGCAACGTCGTGAAGATCGTGCCGGACGCCAACGCGCGCGACTATCCCTCCGTCGATCTGCCCGATCACGTGAGCGCGACCTCCGATGAGATCGTGACCCAGGTGCTCGACGTCAAGAACGTGAGCGCCGCGCAGCTGGTGCCGATCCTGCGGCCGATGGTCCCGCAGTACGGGCACCTGGTGGCCTACCCCGCCGGCAACATCCTCATCATCACCGACCGCGCCAGCAACGTGAACCGCATGATGCGCATCATCCGGCGCATCGATCAGATCGGCAATCAGGATCCGGAGATCATCCCGCTGCAAAACGCCTCGGCGGCCGAGATCGTGCGGGTGGTCAATTCGCTGTACCAGGCAGTCGCCGCCGAGGGCGGCGCGCTCAAGGTGGTGGCCGACGAACGCTCCAACAGCGTGCTGGTCGCCGGCGATCAGGCGCAGCGCCTGCGCATCCGCGCACTCATCGCGCACCTGGACACCCCGCTCGGCGGCGGTGGCGACACCCGGGTGCGCTACCTGCACTACGCCAATGCCGAGAAGCTCGCCCCGAAACTCAAGGAGCAGATCACCGGTATCGCCCAGGCATCCGGCGGCAGCGGCGGCGCAACCGGCGCCTCGCCGCAGGCGCAGGCGGAGAAGAACGCCATGATCTGGGCGGACCCGACCAACAATGCGCTGGTGATCACCGCGCCGCCGAAGATCATGCGCTCGGTCATGGACATCATCGACAAGCTCGACATCCGCCGCCCGCAGGTGCTGGTCGAGGCGATCATCGCCGACGTCGACGTCGACAAGAACGCGGAGCTGGGGGTCAACTGGGCGGCGTTCTCCAAGGGCGCGAACGTGCCGGTCGGCGCCTTCGTCAGCCCGGTCGGCGGCACCAGCATCGTCGATCTCGCCAGCGCCGCGGCGACCAACCCGCCGAGCGTCACCACGGCGCTGCTGCAGGGCACGACGCTGGGCATCGGGCGCATCGCCGGAACCGGGGTCAATTTCGCGGCCACGCTGCGCGCGCTCCGCGGCGACACCGACACCAACATCATCGCCACGCCCTCGGCGGTGACCATGGACAACCAGGAGGCGGAGCTGAAGGTCGCGCAGGAAGTGCCGTTCATCACCGGCCAGTTCACCAACACCGCGGCAAGCACGGGCGGATTGACGGGCGGCATCAACCCCTTCCAGACCATCCAGCGCGAGGAGGTCGGCACGATCCTGAAAGTGACGCCCACCATCTCCCCGGAGGGCAGCTCCGTGATGCTCAAGATCTCGATCGAGAGCTCGAGCATCGGTCAGAAGCCCGCGGGCGCGGTTGACCTGGTCACCAACAAGCGCACCGTGAGCACCACGGTGCTGATCGAGGACGGCGGCGTGGTGGTGCTCGGCGGACTGATCGAGGACGACAGCACCAAGGGCGAGAACCGGGTGCCCTTCCTCGGCAACATCCCGATCCTCGGGCTCTTGTTCAAGACCCGCAATGAGACCTCCACCAAGAGCAATCTGATGATATTCATCCGGCCGAAGATCCTGCGCAATCAGCCGCAGGCGGCCTTCGAGACGGACCTCAAGTACAACTACATGATGGATCAGCAGAAGGGCCTCAAGACGCGCGAGGCGGTGCCGCTGCTGCCCGGGGTGCAGCGCGGGGCGCTCCCGCCCATGCCTCCCGGACAGGCGCCGCCCGCCAGCCAGGGCGTCGTGCCCGCGGGAGCCGCACCTGCCGGGGCCAGCGTGCCTCCCGGGGTGCCCGCACCGGAGGGCACGGCCGCGCCGGCCGCGACCCCGCCTGCCAGGCCATGAGCGCCGTCACTCCGGACGCGCCCCTGGACACTCCCGCCGGCGCCGGCACGGACGGGCCGCGCCTGTCGTTCGCGTTCGCCAAGCGCCACGGCGTGCTGGTCAGCCGCGTCGTGGACGGGGTCGCGGAATGCATCTACCGCGATAATGCGTCCCCCATGGCGCTCGCCGAGGTGCGCCGTTACCTCAGGCGCGCCGTGAAGCTCGAGCGGGTGCCGGAAGCCGAGTTCGACCTGCTGCTGCGCCGGGCGTACGAGGCGGGCTCGGACGCCATGCAGGCGGTCGAGGGCCTCGATGACACGACGGACCTGGCGCATCTCGCCCAGGACCTGCCCGAGCAGGCGGACCTGCTCGACAGCGAGGACGATGCGCCGATCATCCGTCTCATCAATGCGGTGCTCACCCAGGCGGTCAAGGAGAACGCCTCCGATATCCACATCGAGCCGTTCGAGAACCGCCTGGTGATCCGCTTCCGCGTCGATGGGGTGCTGCGGGAAGTGCTGCAGTCCAAGCGCGCGGTGGCCTCCCTCGTGGTCTCGCGCGTCAAGGTCATGTCGCGCCTCGACATCGCCGAGAAGCGTCTGCCGCAGGACGGCCGCATCAGCCTGCGGATCGCCGGCCGGGCGGTCGACGTGCGCGTCTCCACCATCCCCTCGGGCCACGGTGAGCGGGTGGTGCTGCGCATCCTCGATAAGCAGGCCGGCAGGCTCGACCTCGACTCCCTCGGCATGGATGCGCACACCCAGCAGCTCATCGACGAGCTGATCCACAAGCCCCATGGGATCCTCCTGGTCACGGGTCCCACCGGCTCGGGAAAGACCACCACGCTGTACGCCGCGCTGGAGCGCCTGAACGACAAGACGCGCAACATCATGACGGTCGAGGACCCGATCGAGTACTACATCGACGGCATCGGCCAGACGCAGGTAAACACCAAGGTCGAGATGACCTTCGCCCGCGGCCTGCGCGCCATTCTGCGGCAGGACCCCGACGTGGTCCTGATCGGCGAGATCCGCGACCTCGAAACCGCGCAGATCGCCGTGCAGGCGAGCCTCACCGGGCATCTGGTGCTCTCGACGCTGCACACCAACACCGCGGCCGGCGCGATCACCCGTCTGCGCGACATGGGTATCGAGCCGTTCCTGCTGTCCTCGAGCCTGATCGGCGTGCTGGCGCAGCGTCTGGTGCGCGTACTCAGCCCCGACAGCAAGCAGCCGTTTAAGGCCGGGGAGTACGAGCGGCGGCTGCTGAACCTCAGGCCCGACGAGCCCTCCCCGACGCTCTACCGCCCGGGCCGCGACAGCAGCGGCGGCTATCGGGGCCGCTCGGGGATTTACGAGCTGATCATCGTCGATGACGCCATGCGCACCATGATCCACGACGGCGTCTCCGAGCAGGAGGTCGAGCACCGCGCGCGGCTCGCCACGCCCTCGATCCGCGACGACGGCCGCGCCAAGGTGCTGCGCGGCGAGACCACCATCGAGGAAGTGATGCGTGTGACACGCGAGGATTGATGGCAGTGCGCCTGCCACTTGCCAATCCGGGGCGAAAGTCACGCCTTTCGCCCCGGGGTCAAACGAAGCTCAGGCGCCTTCTGCTGAAAGCGCCGCAGGCGGCTTTCAGCCAATCCAAATAGATGGGCGCGTTCGAATACACCGCGCTCGATGCCGCCGGCAAGGAACGCAAGGGGCTGCTCGAGGGCGATACACCGCGGCACGTCCGCCAGCTGCTGCGCGAGCAGCAGCTGCTGCCGGTCGCGGTCACCGAGGTGGCGCAGAAGGAAGCGACGCGCCAGCGCTCTTTCAGCCTCGTGCGCCGGGTGTCGCCCGGGGATCTCGCGCTCTTCACCCGCCAGCTCGCCACCCTGGTGCGCGCCGGCCTGCCGCTCGAGGAGGCGCTGCTCGCCGTGTCGCAGCAGACCGAGAAGCCGCGCGTGCAAAGCATCGTGCTCGGAGTGCGCTCCCGCGTAATGGAGGGGCACCCCCTCGCCGACGGCTTCGCGGAGTTCCCGCGGGTGTTCCCGGAGATTTACCGCGCCACGGTGGCCGCCGGGGAGCAGTCCGGGCACCTGGACCACGTGCTCGAGCGGCTCGCCGACTACACCGAGAGCCGCGAGCAGATCCGCCAGAAGGTGCTGACGGCGATGCTCTACCCCATCGTGCTCACCGTCATGTGCTTCGTCATCGTCTCGGGCCTGCTGGTGTTCGTGGTCCCGAAGGTGGTCGCGGTGTTTGAGAGCACCAAGGCGCAACTGCCGCTGATCACGCGAGTGCTGATCGCTACCAGCGGCTTCCTGCGCGTCTACGGGATATATATCGTCATCGCCGCGATCATCGCCGTCGTGCTGTTCAGCCGCTGGCAGCGCGACCCGGCGGCGCGGCGCAAGGTCCACCGCCTGCAGCTCACCCTGCCGATCGTCGGCCGGCTCGCGCGCGGCTTCAACACCGCGCGTTTCACGCGCACCTTCAGCATCCTGTCCGCGAGCTCGGTGCCGGTGCTGGAGGCGCTGCGTATCGCGGGCGAAGTGGTGACCAACCTGCCCATGCGGGATGCGGTGGCGGACGCCGCCGCGCGCGTGCGCGAGGGGGCGCCGATCGGCCGTTCGCTCGCCGTGAGCAAGATGTTTCCGCCGATGACCATTCACCTGATCTCCAGCGGCGAGTCGAGCGGGGAGCTGGAGAGCATGCTGGAACGGGCGGCCATCAGCCAGGAACGCGAGCTCGACGGCCTGCTGGGCGCGATGGTCGGCCTGCTCGGGCCGGTGCTGATCATTGTCATGGGGTTGTTCGTCATGGGCATCGTTTTTGCCATGCTGTTGCCCATCTTCGAGATGAACAACCTGATTCACTGAAGACCCCTTAAGCCGCATCGGGCGCGCGTAACCGCCCTGGAACCGGCACCTACTTCACAAACCGCACGCACGACATTGCGGTTGCCAGGGGATCTGATTTAAGTTCGCGCCCAATTCCTGCCGGACGACTGTCCCGCATGAGCGAAAAGCCCGAATCCGAGGAATTTGAGGACGAAGAGGCCGATGAGCCGGTCATCGGGGACGGTGACGTCGATCTCGATCAGGTCATCAAGGACCTCGATCTTGCCAAGCGCCGCGGCCAGAAGACCGGCGACCCGGCGTGGCGGCGGCTCGAGCGGCTGCTCGAGGAAAAGCGCACCGCCGAGCTGACCAGCGATTTCGAGGACTACCAGATCGGCGAGGGCGGGGAAACCCCCCGCAAGGCGCGGCGCAAGCCCCGCGGAGGCTAGCCTGAAGTTCCTGTAGTGACCTGGCAGTTTCTCGATCTTCATGAGGAAGATAGCGAAGTGCGGGCGTGGGGTTTCTGTCTACACGGTGATCTGATCGATCAGCTCGAGAGCGCGACGCTGTAGGGCGGTGGGTACGGTAAGCAGATCAAAGGTCGGGGAGTCGTTGGCCGCGCCGGGCGTGCGGCAGGTGTTGCGCACGAGGGTGGCGAGTTCTTCGAGCAGAGTGCGGAAGCTATGAGCGGGTGCGCCATCGGACAGGGTGTGCGTGGCGGCCTTGTGTAGAGCGGCGGGGGAACGCTGAGCGGGGGCCACCGGATCGCGATGAGCCTTGAGGGCCAGATCCTCATCTGAGAAGAGCAGCTCGCGCCAGGCTTCGAGCAGGTGCCATTGCACGTAATAGGCGAGCATGCACAGGAAGATGTGGGCGCGCACACGATCCTCGAGTCGATGGTGGATCGGGCGCACTTTAAGATCGATGGTCTTGAGGGAGCGGAAGGCGCGCTCGACGTGAGTGAGGGCCTTGTAGCTACGCACCGCCTCGGCGCTCGACATCTGCTTCTTGGCGACGCAGGTGCGGATCACATAGATACCATCGAGTGCCGCCTCGGCGGCGATCTGCGCCTCGAGCAGCTGGAAGTCCAAGCGAGCTGCGCCGATCTGGAGCGCGAAGTGCTTGCCGACCTTGTACTTGTTGAGCACGCGCCCGACGCGCAGGCCGATGGCGGCCTCGCCCTTGAGTGCGCCGCGCTCGACACGCGCGCGCACGCGCTCGAGCTCCTGTTGCGTCGCTTCCAGCAGCACGCGACGCTTGTGCGCGCGCAGCTTGGCGAGCTGGGGATTACGGCAGGCGATGAGCCGCTCACCCGGATAGTCAGCGTGGGTGAGCTCGAACAGATCGCGCTCATCGAATAGCCCCAACTGCAGCGCTTCCCCCTGCACCAGGGAGCGGATCTGGCTGCTCTTGAGCGCCGTGATCCAGGCCAACCCTGGCAGATCGCGCAGCTCCTGGATCGCCTTGTGCGAGATCATGCCCCGATCCCCCACCAGCACGAGTTGCTCAAGAGCGAACTGCTCACGTAGCTGACGGATCTGCGGCATCAGCGTCTTGGCATCGGCGGTGTTGCCTTCGTACACCGAGACGGCTATCGGACAGCCTTCACGCGTGGTCAACAGCCCGTAGTTGACCTGCAGCTTGTTCTTCTTGCCGTCGCGGTTGTGACCGATCCTGGCCAGCGCACAGTGCGTGCCTTCGAAGTAGCTGGAGGAGAGGTCATAGAGCGCGAGCGCTCCTTGACTTAAGTGCCGCACGGCGAGCTTGCGCTCGATGGTTCCCTGTCGCTCGAGCAGCCAATCCATCGCCGCGTACAGATCGTCTTCATCGGCCTCAGCTACGGCGTACTCTTCGGCCAGCGTCGTGGTGTGCCACCAGCGCGTGGTGGCGAGCTTGGTATGCGGGGCGAGTACGCGCGCCGCGACCATCGCGCACACTCGATCGCGCTCGGCACTGGCGTGCGAGGCAATCAGGGCGTCGAACTTCAAGCGCTGCATGGCCTGGCGCACGGCCTGCACCTGCCCGTGAGCCCGCGAGCGCACGATCTGAAGAGTGTCGGCGACCGCCGCCACCGCCTCTCCGCGCAAGCCCCGACGAATCAGCTCGATCAACGGCTCGGGCAAGTGAGAGAGATTGCCGAGGGTCTGGTTCTTGACTCGCCCGTCATCCCGATACGAGCGGCGCAGCAGATGCGTGGCGTACACGCGCCCCTTGTAGCGGCGGCGCGTAGTGACGACGTGAACGGCGCCCCCACGCTGTGACATGGCCGCAATATAGGCCATCGCTCACATGTTGTCAACTCTTTAGTGACTACATATCTCCGCGAACAAAAGCCCCACTACTGCACGAAACCCTGAGAAATAAGCTCTCTGCTGACTACGAACACGTCAGCAGCGGGGGGAACTTCAGACTAAACGCGATCCGAAGTGCGATCCGACGACAACGCCGCATACGATCGCGGTCATCAACCCGGACTTCAGCATCGTCCCGTCCCTCGCTACTTTCGGACCGGGCAGTCTCGCCGACAACTACAT
>JBOIAH010000161.1:0-1242 GCA_050739055.1 Steroidobacteraceae bacterium
CATCACCGCCGGCGCGCACTGGCTCATCGATCAGGGGATCGCCGCCCCCGACCGGATGTGTATCGTCGGCTGGAGTTACGGCGGCTACGCCGCCCTGGTCGGCGTGGAGAAGGAGCCGCACCTGTACCGCTGTGCGGTGAGCATCGCCGGTGTGTCCGACCTGGCGCAGAAGGCGGCGGACGACGAGCGCTTCTACGGCGGCCGGGCTTCCGCGGGTGACTCGATGGGGACCGACCCGGCCGAGCTGAAAGCGGAGTCACCGCTGCAGCACGCCGACCGCATCGCGGTTCCGGTACTGCTGGTGCACGGCGAGGACGACTACACCGTACTCGTCGGGCAGAGCGAGGCGATGGCCCGAGCACTCGCCCGGCACGGCGTGCGCCACGAGCTGGTGCTCATCAGGCACGGCGAGCACAGCCTGCTGCGCCCGCCCATGCGCCTGACACTCTACCGCAGGCTGACCGAGTTTCTGGGCGCCAACCTGGGTCAGTAGCAGCGGAACTCCCGAGGCGCGCGCGGGTCCACACAGGTAAGTGGGTTCGAACATGCACGGGCAGGAAGGACGCCTCATGAACGTCGAGTCTCCGGCGATTCCCTATAACTATTCCGCTCTCGAACCCGCCATGTCGCGCGACACGCTGGTGTTTCATTTTCTGCGGCACCAACGCGTGTGCTTCGATCGCATGCGGGCCATGGTCCGCGACAGTCAACTCGATACGCTGCCGCTCGAGGAGCTGATCCGTGTGACGGAACGTGATCCGGCGCAGCATGCGGTGTACCGTTACGCGGCCGAAGTGTGGAATCACAACCTCTTCTGGCGCTCGATGCGGCCGCACGGCGGCGGCGCGGCGCACGGTGCGATCGGCGAGCATGTGCGGGCCCGGTTCGGCTCGTACGAGCGCTTCGCGCGCGAGTTCAAGGCGGCGGCGGGCGCGCATTTCGGCAGCGGCTGGCTGTGGCTGGTGTGGCGCGCCGGAACAGTCGAGATCGTACCGACCGCCAACGCCGGCACGCCGCTGGTGCGGGGTGACACGGCGCTGCTGGCGCTCGACCTGTGGGAGCACGCCTATTACCTCGATCATCAGAACCGGCGCTCCGCCTATGTGGCCACGTTCCTCGAGGAGCTGGTCAACTGGGAGTTCGCCAATCAGATCCTGCAAGGGCTGACGGCGAAGCAGGAGACGCGGGCACAACTCCCGCGCGCGCTCCCCGGGCGCGCGCCGCTTGGCCGACTGCGGGTGC
>JBOIAH010000162.1:0-10237 GCA_050739055.1 Steroidobacteraceae bacterium
GATGAACACCGACAGCTGGTCCTTCAGGATGCTGCCGGCGCGGCGGATCGCCTCTTCCGCGTCGATGGTGCCGTTGGTCTCGATGTCAATGATGAGCTTGTCGAGATCGGTGCGCTGCTCGACGCGCGCCGCATCCACTGAGTAGGTCACGCGGCGCACCGGCGAGAAGGAGGCATCCAGCTGCAGGCGCCCGATCGGGCGCGTCTGCTCCTCGAAGGCGACCCGCGAGGTCGCCGGACGGTAGCCGCGCCCGCGCTCCACGCGCAGTGTCATCGACAGCTCGCCCGCCTTGGTGAGGTTGGCGATCACCAGCTCCGGGTTCACGACCTCGATGTCGTGGTCGGTCTGGATGTCCCCGGCGGTGACCGGGCCCGGGCCCTTCTTGTGCAGCCGCAGTTCGGCGGAATCGCGCGTGTGCATGCGCAGCGCCACGAGCTTCAGGTTCAGCAGGATATCGACCACGTCCTCCTGCACACCCTCGATGCTGGTGTACTCATGGAGCACGCCGTCGATCTCGACCTCGGTGATGGCGCTGCCGGGCATGGACGACAGGAGCACGCGGCGCAGCGCGTTGCCGAGCGTATGGCCGAAGCCCCGCTCGAACGGCTCGATCACCACGCGCGCCTGGCGCGGGGCCACCGGCTGCACCTTCACCACCCGGGGCCTGAGGAACTCGCTTACCGAACCCTGCATTGCAGTCTCACCTTGCCGGCGCACCGCCGGCGCAAAAGAATTACTTCGAATACAGCTCGACGACCAGGTTCTCGTTGATGTCGGGCAGGATGTCTTCCCGGCCCGGCGCCGACTTGAACACGCCGCGAAACTCCTTGTCGTTCACCTCGACCCAGTCCGGCAGCCCCACCTGCTGCGCGACGTTGAGCGCGCTCTGGATCCGCAGCTGCTTGCGCGACTTCTCGCGAACCTGGACGATGTCGCCGGCCTGCACCTGGTAGGAGGCGATGGTCACCGGCTTCTCGTTCACGGTGATCGACTTGTGGCTCACCAGCTGGCGCGCCTCGGCGCGCGTGGCGGCAAACCCCATGCGGTACACCACGTTGTCGAGGCGGCACTCGAGAAACTTCAGCAGGTTCTCGCCGGTGGCCCCTGACTTGCGGGCCGCCTTCTCGTAGTAGTTGCCGAACTGCCGCTCGAGCACCCCGTACATGCGGCGCAGCTTCTGCTTCTCGCGCAGCTGCAGGCCGTAGTCCGACAAGCGCTGGCGACGCTCGCTCTTCAGGCCGCCCGGCGGCACGGTGAGCTTGCACTTGTTTTCCAGCGGCTTCACGCCGCTCTTCAGGAACAGATCCGTGCCCTCGCGGCGGGCGAGCTTGCACGTGGGACCTACGTAACGCGCCATATTTGTCCTTCGTTAGCCCTTAGACCCTGCGCTTCTTCGGCGGCCGGCACCCGTTGTGCGGGATCGGCGTCACGTCCGAGATGCTGGTGATCTTCAGGCCGCAGTTGTTGAGCGCGCGCACCGCGGACTCGCGTCCGGGACCGGGGCCGCCCACGCGCACTTCCACATTCTTCACACCGTGCTCCTGGGCCGCGGTGCCGGCCTTCTCGGCCGCCACCTGCGCCGCGAACGGCGTGCTCTTGCGCGAGCCGCGGAAACCGCAGCCGCCCGAGGTCGCCCACGACAGTGTGTTGCCCTGGCGATCGGTGATGGTGATGATCGTGTTGTTGAAGGACGCGTGCACGTGCGCGATCGCATCGAGCACGTTCTTGCGCGCCTTCTTCGGCTTCTTGGCAGCAGCCGTGGAAGCCGCGGCAGCCGCCGCAGTCGTGGAAGCCGCGCCGGAAGCCGCCGCTGCCGTGGAAGCCGCGCCGGGGGCGGAAGCTGCCGTGGAAGCTGCGGAGGGCGCCGCCGCTGCCGTGGAAGCGGCAGCCGCGGAGCCCGTTTGAGGTTTCTGCTCAGCCATTCGTCATACCTTTCCAGCCGGTGCGTTGAGCTTGACCGCCTGCTTGCGCGGGCCCTTGCGGGTGCGCGCGTTGGTGCGGGTGCGCTGGCCGCGCACCGGGAGTCCGCGCCGGTGGCGGATGCCGCGATGCGACCCTAAGTCCATCAGCCGCTTGATGTTCATGGAGACTTCGCGGCGCAGGTCGCCCTCGACCGCGAACTTGGCGACGGCTGAGCGGATCGCGTTGACCTCCGCCTCGGTGAGATCCTTCACCTTGGTAGCGGGATTGACGCCCGCGGCCGTGCAGGCGTCGCGCGCGCGCGAACGGCCCACGCCGTAGATGTGCGTGAGCCCGACCCACACGTGCTTGTTCATCGGGATGTTAATGCCGGCTATGCGTGCCATGTGTGCCTTACCTCAACCCTGGCGCTGCTTGTGGCGCGGGTCCGAGCAGATGACGTAGACCACGCGCCGGCGGCGCACGATCTTGCAGTTCTTGCAGATCTTCTTGACCGACGGACGTACTTTCATGGATTAACCACCCGATCCGCGGCCGTAGCCGAGCAGATTGGCTTTCTTCAGCAACCCGGGATAGTGATGCGACATCATGTGGGCGTTCAGCTGCGCCATGAAATCCATCACCACCACCACCACGATCAGGAGCGAGGTGCCGCCGAAGCGGAACGGCACCCCGTACCAGGAAATCAGCACCTCCGGTATGAGGCACACCGCGGTGACGTACAGCGCGCCCCACAGCGTGAGCCTCGTCAGCACCTGGTCGATGTAGTCCGCGGTCTGCTGCCCCGGGCGGATGCCGCGCACGAAGGCGCCGGACTTCTTGAGGTTTTCGGCGGTGTCGCGCGCGTTGAATACCAGCGCGGTGTAGAAGAAGCAGAAGAAGATGACCAGCAGCGCGTACAGCGTCAGGTGCAGCGGCTGGCCGTAGCCGAGCGCCGCGGCGACATCCTGCGCAGCGGCCGCGAACCAGCCCTCCGAGCCGGTGCCGGCGAAGCTCGCCAGCGTCGCCGGGAAGAGCAGCAGGCTGGACGCGAAGATCGGCGGGATCACGCCCGACATGTTGATCTTGAAGGGCAGGTGGCTCGACTGCCCGGCGTACATGCGCCGCCCGACCTGGCGCTTGGCGTAGTCGACCGGGATGCGCCGCTGGGCGCGTTCCATGAACACCACGAAGTAGGTCACGCCTATCACCAGCAGGATCAGCAGCAGCGCAACCGGCCCCTGCATTTCCCCGCTGCTCACCTGGTCGATGGTATTGCCCACCGCGCCGGGGAGCCCGGCGACAATGCCCGAGAGGATGATCATCGAAATGCCGTTGCCGACGCCGCGTTCGGTGATCTGCTCGCCCAGCCACATGAGAAACAGCGTCCCGGTGGTCATGGTGATCGTGGCGGTCATCAGGAACGGCCAGCCGGTGATCAGCGTCATGCCGCCCTTGGAGAGCGCGCCGGCGGCGGCGAACGACTGGAACGCGGCGAGGATCACCGTGCCGTAGCGGGTGTACTCGGTGATCTTGCGCCGCCCCGACTCGCCTTCCTTGCGCAGCTCGATGAGCGTCGGCACCACCATCGACATCATCTGGATGATGATGGAGGCCGAGATATACGGCATCACGCCCATGGCGAAGATCGACAGGCGCGACAGCGCGCCGCCCGAGAACATGTTGACGATGCCGAGGATGGTGTTGGAGCGGTCGCCGAAGAAGCGCGCCACCTCGGCCGGATTCACGCCCGGCACCGGGATGAAGGTGCCGATGCGGTACACCACCAGCGCGCCCAGCAGGAACAGCAGGCGGCCGCGAATCTCCCCGAAACGGGCCGCTTCGCCGATCGCGGCGGCCGGATTGCTGAAGGTGGTGTTCGCCATGCCTGTCCCGGTGCTCGAGGCGCTCAGGCCTCGATCTTGCCGCCCGCGGCCTCGATTGCCGCGCGCGCGCCCTTGGTCGCGGCGACGCCCTTGAGCGTCACCGCCTTGTTGATCTCACCCGAAAGCACCACCTTGGCGCGCTCGGTGCCCGCAGGCACCACGCCGGCCTTGGTGAGCGCCTCGAGGTCCACCACCGCGGCGTCCACCCTGGCGAGCTCGCCCAGGCGCACTTCGGCGCGGCTGCGCTTGATCGCTGAGCGGAAGCCCACCTTCGGCATGCGCCGCTGCAGCGGCATCTGGCCGCCCTCGAAGCCGACCTTGTGGTAGCCGCCCTTTCTGGCGCGCTGGCCCTTGGTGCCGCGGCCGCAGGTCTTACCCTGGCCGGCGGATGCCCCGCGCCCCAGGCGCTTGCCGTGCTGGCGGCTTCCGGGAGCGGGTTTGAGTGTGTTCAGTCGCATCGTGTCAAACGCCCTTCTCGACGCGCAGCAGGTGCTCGGCGGCGTGGATCATGCCGCGGTTCTCGCGCGTATCCGCCACCGTGACGCTCTGGTGCATGCGGCGCAGGCCGAGTCCCCGCGCGGAGGCGGCGATGTTCTTCAGCTGCCCGTGCAGGCTCCTCACCAGCGTCACCTTCAGTTGCTTGTCCGCCATGACCTTCAGCCCGTGATCTCTTCCAGGCTCTTGCCGCGCTTCGCCGCGATCTCCTCGGGCGAGCGGATTTTCGCCAGCGCGTTGATGGTCGCCCGCACCACGTTGATCGGGTTGCGCGAGCCGTAGCTCTTGGCGAGCACGTTGCGCACGCCGGCGCACTCGAGCACCGCGCGCATACCGCCCCCGGCGATGACGCCGGTACCATCGGAGGCCGGCTGCATGTACACGCGCGTCGCCCCGTGAGTTCCGGTGATCGCGTAGTGCAGTGAATCGTTCCTCAGAGCCACGTTGACCAGGTTCTTGCGCGCCTGGGTCATGGCCTTGGAGATCGCCACCGGCACCTCGCGCGCCTTGCCGAAGCCGTAGCCCACGCGCCCGGCGGAGTCTCCGACCACGGTTAGCGCGGTGAAGCCGAACTGGCGGCCGCCCTTGACGACCTTCGCGGTGCGGTTGACGGCGACGAGCTTCTCGACGAACTCGTCCTGTGACTGGCCTTTTTCGCTTCTCGCCATATGGTGTTACCTGCCTAAAACTCAAGACCCGCTTCGCGGGCCGCATCGGCGAGCGCCTTCACGCGCCCGTGGAACTGGAACCCTGACCGGTCGAACGCCACCTTCACCACCCCGGCCGCCTTGGCCTGAGCGGCGATCGCCCGTCCGACCGCCTTGGCGGCCTCGACGTTGCCGGTGCCCTTCAATCCCTGGCGCACCGCTTGCTGCACCGTGGAGGCCGCGGCGAGCACCTTGGAACCCGCATCCAGCGTGACCTGGGCGTAGATATGCCGCGGGGTGCGGTGCACGGTGAGGCGCGCCACTGCCAAAGCGCGGATGTGCGCCCGGGTTTTCACGGCGCGGCGCAGACGCCGCTCTTTCTTGGTATCGGTCACTTCTTCTTGCCTTCCTTGAGGGAGATCTGCTCGCCCGCATAGCGCACTCCCTTGCCCTTGTAGGGCTCGGGCGGGCGCACGGCGCGGATCTCGGCCGCCACCTGGCCGACCTTCTGCCGATCGACGCCCTTCACCACGATCTCGGTCTGGCTCGGCGTCTCGATGCTGATGCCTTCGGGGACGGGGAAGTTCACCGGGTGCGAGAAGCCGAGCGTGAGGTTGAGCGTCTTGCCCGCCAGCTGGGCGCGAAAGCCGACGCCGACCAGCTCGAGCTTCTTCTCGTAGCCGCGGGTCACGCCGCGCACCATGTTGGCGAGGTGCGCGCGGGTCGCGCCGGCGCGGGTGCGCGCCATCCCCGGATCCGCAAAGCTCACCTGCAGCTTCTTCTCCGCCTGCACCACCGACACGCCGGGCGTGAGAGCCAGGCTGAGCGCGCCCTTGGCGCCCTTGATGGTCACCGCCTCGGCGGCGATGGTCGCGGTCACGCCCGCAGGCAGATCGACCGGAGCTTTGGCGATTCTCGACATGGTGCTTCTTCCGTCAGCGGCTCATCAGGCGACGATACACAGGACTTCGCCGCCCTGACCGATCGAGCGCGCCTGCTTATCGGTCATCACGCCCTTGGGCGTGGAAACGATCACCGTCCCCATGCCCCCGAGGACTTTCGGCAGCTCATCCTTGCCGCGGTAGATGCGCAGTCCCGGGCGACTGACGCGCTCGAGGCGGTCGATCACCGGCCGGCCCTCGAAGTACTTGAGCCCGATGGTCAGGCGCGGCTTGCCGCCGTCCGCATCCAGGCGGAAGTCGGCGATGTAGCCCTCGTCCTTCAGCACCTTGACGATGGCGGTCTTCAGCCGCGAGGAGTCGAGCTGCACTTCGCTCTTGCCCGCGGTCTGGCCGTTGCGGATGCGCGTCAGGAGGTCGGCAACAGGATCGGTCATGCTCATGCGGCGTTCCTCACCAGCTCGCCTTCGCGAGGCCCGGAATCTCACCGCGGCTCGCGACCTCGCGGAGCTTCACCCGCGACAGGCCGAACTTGCGGTACACGCCGCGCGGGCGGCCGGTAATGGCGCAGCGCTTCCTCTGCCGCGAGGGACTCGCGTCCCGCGGTTGTGCCTGCAGTGCGGCCAGCGCAGCGGCGCGCGCTTCGGGCGAGGTCCTGGGGCTGCGGATCAGCTCCTTCAGCTTCGCGCGCCGGGCCGCGTACTTTTTCACGATCCCGGCGCGACGCTTCTCGCGCTCGACCATGCTCGTCTTCGCCATAGACTTTACGGTTCCTCTCGCTTTCCGGTTACTTCCGGAACGGGAAGTTGAATGCCTCGAGCAACGCTCGCCCCATGCGGTCGTCCCTGGCCGTCGTAGTGATGGTGATGTCCATGCCCCGGATCTGGTCGATCTGGTCGTACTGGATCTCGGGGAAAATGATCTGTTCCTTCACGCCGAGGGAGTAGTTGCCCCGGCCGTCGAAGGCTCGCGGCGACACGCCGCGGAAGTCGCGAATGCGCGGCATCGCGATGCTGATGAGGCGGTCGAGGAACTCGTACATGCGCGTTCCGCGCAGCGTGACCTTGGCGCCCACCGCGAGTCCCGCCCGCAGCTTGAACGCGGCGATCGCCTTGCGCGACTTGGTGATGAGCGGCTTCTGCCCGGTGATCTTGCTGAGATCGGCGACCGCGGCGTCCATCATCTTCTTGTCGGCCACCGCTTCACCCACGCCCATGTTGATCGTGATCTTGCTGATGCGCGGCACCTGCATGACGTTGGCGATCTTAAGGTCGGTGCGCAGTTTCGCCACGACCTTCTCGCGGTAGTACTGCTGCAGCCGGGCCGGGCCGGTTCGTTGCTGCACGGCCGGCGCAGCGGGCTGCTGCCCGGGCGCCTCGGCCGGCTGCTGCGCGGCCGGCTTGCCCGGCTTGCCCGGCTTGTCCGCGCGCCTGCCGCCTTCTTTGCCTGCTGGTGTCTCAGACATCGAGCATCTCTCCGTTCGACTTGAAGAAGCGCACGCGCTTGCCGTCGGTGAGCGTCTTGATGCCGACGCGATCGCCCTTCTTGGCGGACGGATTCCAGATCGCCACCTTGGAAGCCGCCAGCGGCTGCTCCTTCTCGATGATGCCGCCCTGCTTGCCCGCCTGCGGGTTGGGCTTCTGGTGCTTCTTCACGCGGTTGATGCTCTCGACCACGACGCGGCCGTCGCCGAGCACCTGGATCACGGCTCCCCGCCGGCCCTTGTCGCGCCCGGAGAGCACCACCACCTGATCGCCCTTGCGGATCTTGTTCATTTACAGGACCTCGGGGGCGAGCGAGATGATCTTCATGAACCGCACGTTGCGCAGCTCACGCGTCACGGGCCCGAAGATGCGCGTGCCGATGGGCTCGAGCTTGTTGGTGAGCAGCACCGCCGCGTTGCCGTCGAAGCGGATCAGCGAGCCGTCCGGGCGGCGCACGCCATGCGTGGTGCGCACCACCACCGCGTCGTACACCTCGCCCTTCTTCACCTTGCCGCGCGGAATCGCGTCCTTGACGCTCACCTTGATGACATCCCCCACCCTCGCATAACGGCGGCGCGTGCCGCCGAGCACCTTGATGCACATCAGGGTGCGCGCGCCGCTGTTGTCGGCGGCATTCAGCATGGTGCGCATCTGGATCATGATTCAACCTGCCTTAGCACCCGCGCGGCCGCTCAGCGCCCCGCGGCCTTCTCCACCACCTCGAGCAGCCGCCACGACTTGTGCCGCGACATCGGCCGGCATGGGGTGATGATCACCAGGTCGCCTTCCTGCGAGGTGCCGTTCTCGTCGTGCGCCAGGAGCTTGGTGGTGCGGCGGATGTACTTGCCGTAGGCCGGATGCTTCACCAGCCGCTCGATCTCCACCGCGATGGTCTTGCGCATCTTGCTGCTCACCACGCGGCCCGTGAGGGTGCGCGCGCCCTTGGCCTCCGGGGCGCCGGCCTCGTGCGCCGCGGCGGCCGGTGTGTCCTGCGCCTGCGCGACGCTTTCCTGCGCGACGTCTTGCTGCGCGGTGCTTTCGTGCGCGGCGCCGTCCTGCACGCCGGCGGCGGGCGAGCCCGTGCCGTGCGACTTCGCCTTCGGCTTTGACTTCGGCTTCGCCTTCGTCTTTAACTTTTCCGGGCTCACTTGGCTTCACCTCCGCGCACCTGCGTGCGCGTCTCGCGCAGCACGGTCTTCAGGCGCGCGATATTGCGCCGCACCTTGCCGAACTGGTCGGGCTTGGGGGCCTGCCCGGTGGCGCGCTGCATGCGCAGCGCGAACTGTTCCTTGCGCAGCTTCACGAGCTCGTCGGCGAGCTCGGCGGCGCTCTTGCTGCGCAGCTCTTTCGCGTCCATCTATCGAACCTGCCGTTTCACGAAGGTGGTGGACACGGAGAGCTTCGAGCCTGCGAGCCGGAACGCCTCGCGGGCCGTCACTTCGTCCACACCCTCCATCTCGAACAACACCTTGCCGGGCTGCACGCGCGCCACGTAGTACTCGACGTTACCCTTGCCGCTGCCCATGCGGACCTCGAGCGGCTTCTTGGTGATCGGCACGTCGGGAAACACGCGGATCCAGATCTGTCCGCCGCGCTTCACGTAGCGCGCCATCGCGCGCCGCGCCGCCTCGATCTCGCGCGCCGTCATGCGCGCGCGGCTGGTGGCCTTGAGGCCAAACTCCCCGAAGGACACGTTGGCGCCGCGCTGCGCGAAGCCCGGGTTGCGGCCCTTGAACTGCTTGCGGTACTTGGTGCGTTTGGGCTGGAGCATCTCGTTACGCCTTCACCCTCTAAGCCTGCGCCGGGGCGTCGCCGGGCGTGGCGGCGGGTGCTGCAGCGGCGGGCGCGGCGGGGGCCGGAGCGGGCGCGGCCGGAATCGCCGCGGCGGGCACCGTCGGGGCCGGGGTGGGCGGCGCGGCTTCGCCTTCGGCGGCTGCTTCCTGGCGCGCGAGCTCGGCCTTGTCGAACACTTCGCCCTTGAAGATCCACACCTTCACGCCGATGACGCCGTAGGTGGTGTGCGCCTCCGACAGGCCATAGTCGATGTCCGCGCGGAAGGTGTGCAGCGGAATGCGTCCCTCGCGATACCATTCGGTGCGGGCGATTTCCGAGCCGTTCAGGCGTCCGGACACGCGCACTTTCACCCCGAGGGCGCCGCTTCTCATGGTGCTCATGACCGCGCGCTTCATGGCGCGGCGGAACATCACGCGCTTTTCGATCTGCTGCGCGATCGAATCGGCGACCAGCTTGGAGTCGAGCTCGGGCTTTCTGATCTCGGCGATGTTGAGGCGCACGTCGGTGATGGCCATCCCCAGGAGCTCGGCGGTCTCCTGGCGCAGCTTCTCGATGTCCTCGCCCTTCTTGCCGATCACGATGCCCGGACGTGCGGTCTGGATGGTGATGTTCACTTTCTTGGCGGCGCGCTCGATCTGGATGCGGCTCACCGAAGCCTCAGCGAGCTTGTGGTGCAGGAATCCGCGCACCCGAAAGTCGGTGTGCACGTGCACCGGGTACTGCTTCTTGCCGGCGTACCAGCGGCTGGTCCAGTCGCGGGTGATCCCGAGGCGTATCCCGATCGGATTGACCTTCTGACCCATGCGTTAGTCCTTCTTGCCGTCGCTCACGGCGACGGTGATGTGGCTGTTGCGCTTCAAGATACGGGCGCCGCGCCCCTTGGCGCGCGCCGCGAAGCGCTTGAGCATCGGGGCGGCATCCACGTGGATGAGGGACACTTTGAGCTCGTCGATGTCGGCGCCGTGGTTGTGCTCGGCGTTGGCGACCGCGGACTCGAGCACTTTGCACACCAGGTCCGCGCCTTTCTTGGGCATGAACTTGAGCGTCGCGATCGCATTGCCCACCGGCTTGCCGCGCACCACGTCGGCGACCAGCCGGCACTTCTGCGGGGAGATGCGCGCGTAGCGCAGTTT
>JBOIAH010000163.1:0-1039 GCA_050739055.1 Steroidobacteraceae bacterium
GCGGGCATCTGCCCCCATCCGCGTTCGTGAACTTCCTGCAGAACCACGACCAGATCGGCAACCGCCCCCGCGGCGAACGCCTCACCCGGCTGCTCGGCGGCGAGCACGCGCTGCGGGCCGCGGCCGCCGTGCTGCTGCTCGCGCCCTCACCGCCGCTGTTGTTCATGGGCGAAGAATGGGGGGCGAGCGAGCCATTTCCCTGGTTCTGCGACTTCGAGCCGCAGCTCGCGGCGCAGCTGCGCGCCAGGCGGGCGCGCGAGTGCCCGGACGGCCCCGATCCCACCGACCCCGCGACCTTTGCGTCCGCGCGCCTCGACTGGAGCAAACTCGACGAGCCCGGCCATGCGCCCGCGCTCGAGTATCACCGCCGGCTGCTCGCGGTCCGCGAGCGCGAGATCGCCCCGCTGCTGGCGGACATCGACGCTGGCGAGTGCCTGCCTCCCGTCGACGGCGCAGCTCTCGCGCTCACCTGGAACGCCCCCGCGGCGCGCCTGCACCTGATCGCCAACCTGAGCGATCGCAGGCTGCCGGTCCGAACGCGCGCCGCCGGCCGCGTCGTCTTCGCGACGTACCCTGACATGGACACGGCGAACGAGCTCGAGCCGTGGAGCGTCCTGTGGTGCGTGGAGCTCACCCCGTGAGGGGCGCTGAGCGGTCCGCGCGGCGTGCCGCTGCGCGCGCCGCCCGCGGCCCGGGCATGGCGCGGATTCCGCGCGCCACTTACCGCGTGCAGCTCAACGCCGGCTTCACGTTCCGCGACGCGACCGCGATCGTACCGTACCTGGCGGCGCTGGGCGTGAGCCACGTCTACTGCTCTCCCTACCTGCAAGCGGCCCCCGGCAGCACCCACGGCTACAACGTCGTCGACCATCGCCACCTCAACGCTGAGCTCGGAGGCGACGAGGCCTTTGCCCGCATGGCGGCCGCGCTGGCGGCCCACGGGCTTTCGCAGGTCGTGGACATCGTGCCCAACCACATGTCCACCACCGCATTCGGGCCGGCGGCGGGGCCGGGGCGCCGCGGCAACGCCTGGTGGTGG
>JBOIAH010000164.1:0-12626 GCA_050739055.1 Steroidobacteraceae bacterium
GTCATGCTCTTGTGGATGACACCGATGCCGCCTTCCTGCGCGATGGTGATGGCAAGGCGCGCTTCCGTGACCGTATCCATGGCCGCCGACAGCAGCGGCACGTTCAGGCGGATACGACGCGTCACGCGGGTGGAGAGATCAACCTCGCGGGGGAGAAATTCCGAGTAGGCCGGAACCAGCAGGACGTCGTCGAAGGTGAGAGCTTCTTCGAGGATGCGCATGCGTAATTATAGGCGCTGGGGCGGCGCCGGTAAACCTCGTGCTAAGGTGGGTAATGGGCGTCTTATGCCGGTAACTCCCGCTGACAGCTCAGGCGTCGCGCCCGCCCGGGAGGTGTACAGCGTCGCGCGCCTGAACCGCGAAGTGCGCGTGCTCCTCGAGCGTGGCCTGGGTGTCGTCTGGGTGGAAGGGGAGCTGTCGAACTTCTCGCAGCCGTCCTCCGGTCACTGGTACTTCTCGCTCAAGGACCGGGACGCACAGCTGCGCTGCGCCATGTTCCGGATGAAGAACTCGCTGCTCGGGTTCACGCCCCGCGCCGGGGCGCAGCTGCTGGTGCGCGGGCGCATCAGCGTGTACGAGGCGCGCGGCGAGTATCAGCTCATCGTCGAGCACCTGGAGGAGGCCGGCGTCGGTGCACTCAAGCGCGAGTTCGAGCGCCTCAAGACCCGGCTCGCCGCCGAAGGCCTGTTCGCGTTGCAGCGCAAGCGGGCCCTGCCGCGCTTTCCGCAGCGCATTGGCGTGATCACCTCGGCCTCCGGCGCAGCCCTGCGCGACATCCTGCACATCCTCGCGCGGCGCTATCCGCCCGCGGCGGTCCTCATCTACCCGACCCCGGTGCAGGGCGCCGCCGCCGTGCCGGCGCTGGTCGCCGCCCTGGGGACCGCCTCCGCCCGTGCCGAATGCGATGTGCTCATCGTGGCGCGCGGCGGGGGCTCGCTCGAGGATCTGTGGGCGTTCAACGACGAGCGCGTCGCGCGCGCCATTCATGCATCCGCACTGCCGGTCGTTTGCGGCGTGGGGCACGAAGTCGATTTCACCATCGCGGACTTGGTCGCGGACGCGCGCGCGCCGACACCCTCGGCGGCCGCGGAGCTCGTCGTGCCGGACCGCGCGGCGTGCCTCGAGGCGGTGGCGCGCACCGCGCAGCGCCTCGCCGTGTGCGTGCGGCGCGAGTTGCGCGCCAGCGACGCACGGCTGCAGGGCACGCGGCGGCGCCTCGCGCTGACGCACCCGGGCGTGCGGCTGCAGCAGCAGATGCAGCGGCTCGACGATCTGGCGCAGCGGCTCGCCGCTGCGGCCCGCACCGGCCTGCAGCGCGAGCACCTGCGCCTCGCGCACGGCACCGCCCGCCTGATGCAGCGCTCACCCGATCGCCGGGTGCGCGAACAGCGCGCGCACCATCAGGACCTGCAGGCGCGGCTCGGGCACGCCATGCTTTCAGGCGCCGCGCGTGCGCAGCACCGCTTCGATCTTGCCCGGCGTGCGCTGCACGCGGTGAGTCCGCTCGCCACGCTGGCGCGCGGTTTTGCCATCGTGACGCGCGCCGACGGCGCGCTGCTGACGGATGCCGCGGCCGTGGCGAGCGGCGAGGAGATCGAAGCGCGTCTCGCCCGCGGCAGCCTCACGGCGCGCGTGACGGGCAGGAAGGCGGGAAGTTGAGCGTGCGCGGCACTTCAGGACCACTCGCCGGGAAGCGGCGCTCGTCACGCCGGCTGCACTGGCCGCCGTCGCTGGCCGCCGCACTGCTGTTGAGCGCTCTGCCGTGGAGTGCGGCCCTGCCGGTTCCGGCGGCGGCGTTGCCCGCGGAGGAGCGGGTCCCGGGCGGTGTGGCGCTCCTCCCCCTGGATAGCACGGCCGCTCGCGCGCCGCTCGTGAGCTTCGACGGCCGGCGCGTGCTCGTGGTGCGCGTAGCGGGGAAATGGCTCGCCGTCGTGGGCATCCCGCTGTCGCAGGCGCCCGGGCTGGCGGCGGTGCGCGTGCCGGCGGACGCGCGGCAGGGCGCCGCGCTGAGTTTCGAGGTGAGCGACAAGCAGTACACCGTCCAGCGCCTGACCGTGGCGCCGCGCCAGGTGGACCTCTCGGCGCGCGACCTCGCGCGCGTCAACCGCGAGCTGCCGCGTATCCGCACGGCCGTCGGCACGTACTCGCAGAGCCTCCCGGCCACCTTGAGGCTGCGGGCGCCGGTGCCTGGCATCCGCTCGAGCTCCTACGGCTCACGCCGCGTTTTCAACGACCAGCCGCGCAACCCCCACACCGGCATGGATATCGCGGCAGCCACCGGCACGCCGGTGCAGGCGGCCGCCGACGGCCGGGTAGTCGACACGGGCAACTTTTTCTTCAACGGCAACACAATAATCCTGGATCACGGCGCGGGCCTCGTGACCCTGTACTGCCACCTGAGCGCCATCGGCGTGAGGCGCGGACAGCGCGTCAAGGCGGGTGACGTGATCGGCAAGGTGGGTTCCACCGGACGCGCTACCGGGCCGCACCTGCATTTTGGAGTGGCGCTGAACGCTGAGTTCGTCGATCCGGCGCTGTTCCTGCCTGCGCCCGCTCAGCCGCCGGCTTGAGTCGCATGACGGAGGCGGCCAACGGCGGGCACGATGCCCGCTTCATGCGCGTCGCGCTCGAGCATGCCGCGGCGGCGGGGGCGCGCGGCGAGGTCCCGGTCGGCGCGGTGCTGGTGCGCGGCGACGCCATCATCTGCGCCGCTGGCAACAGTCCGATCGCGAGCCACGACCCGACCGCGCACGCGGAAATCGCGGCGCTGCGCGCCGGCGGTCAGGCGCTCGGCAGCTACCGCCTGATCGACACCACGCTGTACGTCACGCTCGAGCCGTGCGTCATGTGCGCGTCCGCCATCGTGCACGCGCGCGTGCGGCGGTGTGTGTTCGGGGCGTGGGATCCGCGCGCGGGAGCAGCCGGCAGTGTCACCGATGTGTTTGCGCTGGCGCAGATGAACCATCGCGTCGACGTGTTTGGCGGCGTGCTGATGGATGAGTGCGCGCGCCTGCTGCAGCAGTTCTTTGCCGAGCGGCGCGGCTGAGGGAGCTTGCGTCAGCGCGTGCGCGGACCGCGCGCCGCTGCGGCCGGCGCGGTCCGGCCAGCTAGCTGAGCGGCCGCACCCGGCGCCGGCCCGGGTTCCGCGGGCTGCCACTCGAGGAGCGTGAGAAAGCGCTGGATGCGATCCACGAACTGCACCGGCTCCCAGCCGCGCGCATAGCCGCGCCTGGCTCGCGTGTACCAGCGCTGCTGCGCGAGCAGCGGCAGGCGCTCGCGCACCTGCGCCCAGGAATCCGGGTCCTTGCCGAGCGCCTGGGTGATGATGCGTGCGTCCTCGAGGTGCCCGAAGCCCACGTTGTAGGCGGCGATGGTGAGCCAGGTGCGGTCGGGTTCGGGAATGCGCTCGGGAATCTTCCGGCGCACCTCGGCGAGGTAGCGCGCGCCGGCGAAAATGCTCTGCTGCGGATTGGCGCGGTCCCTGATGCCCATGGCCTGCGCGGTGTCGGCGGTCAGCATCATGACGCCGAGCGCACCATCGCCGGACTGGGCGCGCGGATCCCACTTCGACTCCTGGTAACCGATCGCGGCGAGCAGCCGCCAGTCGATGCCGGTGCCTGAGGCGGCCTGCTCGAACCAGGAGCGGTAGCGCGGCAGACGATCGGCGACGTGGGCCTGGAACTCGCGCGATTCCTCGTAGGCGAAGCGGCGCGTGTCGCCGGACGCCGCCAGCATCAGCTGCGCCAGCTCACCGGACGCATTCAAGGTATGGAAGAACTGGTTCACGCCGGCGAGCAGCTCAGGGGCGTCGTGACGCACGATCCACTGCACCGGCCGGCTGTCGGGCAGCGCGAACCCGACCAGCACGTTCGGATACAGATGGTGAGCAAAGGAGAAATCGCGGGCGTCGCTGATGGTGTAGTCGGCGCCGCCGGAGTCGACGTCCTCGATCGGATCCGCCGAGCTCGGCGCGGTCTGCACCCACTTAAGGGCTGGGGCCACGGTGCCCTTCAGCTTCTGCAGGATCCGCTCCTGCGGACTGCCGGCGCGCACCGCGAGGCGTGCCGGCTCCAGCTGCAGGGTGTCGCGCGGCCGCACGCCGCTGCGCCGGTAGACCACCAGCTGCGGGATGCGCGCGTACGGCCCGGCGGCATCACCCGCCGCGCTCCACTCCGGCGTGTTGGTGAGCGATGCCGCGGCAATGTCCGCCCGGCCGGCGGCGAGCTCGGTCTGCATTGCGCGTTCGTTGGCGACCGGATACATGGCGAGCTTCACGCCCAGCCGGGCGGCGAATCTTTGCGCCAGATCGAACTCGAGGCCCTCGGTGCCCTGGGCCCCGAGGTAGTAGCAGGTGGGCAGATTCAGCGTCACGACGCGCAGCTCACCGCGCGCCCGGATCTGATCGATGAGGGACGGCTGGAGCCTGGTGCAGCCCGCGAGGAGCAACATGACTGCGGCGCCGAGAGTCAATGCCCGCACGAAGTGAGCCCTCACGAAAGCGAGCTTTCCGCTAGAATACCAGCCCCGCAAAACCCGCGGCGGGGCCGGAGAGGTACCGAAGCGGTCATAACGGCGCCGACTCGAAATCGGATGGTCGGGTAAAACCGGCACGTGGGTTCGAATCCCACCCTCTCCGCCATGAGGAGCACCGCGCGCCGCGCCGACTCAAGCCGGTTTCTTCATCGCCTCGCGGTACGCAGCTGCAAACGCCTCCACGAACGTGGGCGGCAAGTGGTCGGCCGGCATCTCGATGAGATTGCGGTAGAAGGTGATGAACAGGTCCCAGTACTGCGCCTTGTCGGCCGAGCGCGCCTTGCCGCGGCGCGCGGCGCGCTCGAAGCGCGCCTCGAGCTCGGCAGGATCGAGGCGGTCGAGGAACTCGACGAAGGCCGCGCGGGTCGCCTGGCCGGTCGCGTTTTCGTGCAGCCTGGCTTCACCGACGGCTTCGCGCAGCCACTGCACCGAGTCGAGCTGGCGGCTCTCGTGCTGCACGAACAGCTTCACCAGCAGATCCTCCACCATGGATTCCGCGAGCGACGGCCGCGGATCGTCCGCTTCGCGCGCCGCCACCTCGATGCGGTAGCGGTTGCGGGTGCCGGCGCGCGTACGCTCGAGTTCCTTTAACCCCACCAGCGCCTCGCGAAACAGCCGGCCCGCGAGGTGCAGCAGCCGCCCTTGCGCGTCCGCCGGCAGCCGCTCGACTTCGATGCCCGCGCCGCGGCAGAAGGCGTCGAGCCCGGTGTGCACGTCGCCGAGGGCGAGCGCGCCCGCGCCGTTCTTCGGCTCCCGGGACACGGCCTCGGCCAGGCGCGCCATGCGTTCGGCGAGCGATTCCGCCCCCGGGCCCGCGCCGTTCTCGGCCGCGTCCGCCGCCGGCTCGTCCGCGAGCGCGCGCACCGACCCGGAATCGACCGCCTGGCCGTAGGCGTTCACCGGCAGGACCGGATTCGCCATCGCGCTTAAGTCCGGCACCAGCAACTCGTCGAGGTTGAGCACCGCCCCGATGTCGCGGTCGGGCGAACGGTCGAGGGAACGCAGTGCGTGGATGCTGGTCGGTACGGCCGCCGCCTGCTCGTCCTCGGGCTCCGCGACCGCGTTGTGCGCGCGCCGCGCCTCGAGGGCGGCGACGATGTGATACTCGCCCATGCGCAGCACGTCGCCGTTCACCAGCCGGTAGCCGCTCGAGCCGCGCTTGGCGAGCGGCTCCATATCCTCGTTGACGTACACGCCGTTGGTGCTGACGTCCTGCAGGTAGAAATGTCCCTCGCGGAACTGCACGCGCGCGTGGTGCGCGGACACGTAGCGCGACGGGTCGGGCAGCACCCAGTCATTGTCGGCCGAGCGGCCGATGGTGCCGCCCTCCACGGAGAAAACGGCACTGCTGCGGTCGGCAAGCGACCGCCGCTGGTCACTTACGACACGCAGGCGAAGCGTCATGGTTCCCCGGATCAAGGCAGGGTCCGTCCGTTGCAAAAGACCGCTCACGTCCCAACCGGGCGCGGCAGCGTCCCCGGCACGCCCGGCCATATAATGTCTTGGTCAAAGCTACCCGAGCGAAAAGCCGCGGCCATGGCAGCCAGTCACATTTTCCGCATTATGTTCGTGAATCAGGGCAAGGTTTACGAGGTCTACGCGCGCAAGGTGAGCCAGGGGGAGCTGTTCGGGTTCATCGAGGTCGAGGAACTGGTGTTCGGCGAACGTTCCTCGGTGGTGCTCGATCCATCCGAAGAGCGCGTCAAGGGGGAGTTCTCCGGTGTCAAGCGCACCTTCCTGCCGATGCACTCGATACTGCGCATCGACGAGGTGAAGAAGCAGGGGGTGTGCAAGATCACCGTGCTGGAAAGCGGCGCCAACGTCACGCAGTTTCCCATGCCGCTGTATTCGGTGCCGCCCGGCGAGAAGAAGTGAGGCGCGGGTAACGCATGCTGCAGATCCCGGGCCCGCCCGCACTGTCCGCTTTCCGCATCGTCAAGCTCCTCGAGCGCCTCACGGCGCTCGAGCCCGCCGTCACCGGACTCGCGGCGCGCTTCGTGCACTTCGCCGACCTGCACTCGCCGCTCAGCGCGCGCGAGCACGCGGTGCTCGCACGACTCCTGACCTACGGGCCGCGCCCGCCAAGCGGCGACGACGCGGATGGCGGCGAGCGCATCCTGATCGTGCCGCGCGCCGGCACGATCTCGCCGTGGTCGAGCAAGGCAACCGACATCACCCAGGTGTGCGGGCTCGCGAACGTGCGCCGCGTGGAGCGCGGCATCGAGTACCGGCTGCGCGCGGCGCGCGCGCTCACCGCGGCGCAACTCGCGCGCCTCGCGCCGGCGCTGTTCGATCGCATGACGGAAGATGCGCTGCTGGACTCTGCTCAGGCGGCGCGCCTCTTCGAGCATGCGGCGCCGAAGCCGCTGGCGCGGGTGTCGCTGGCAGGCGGCCGCGCTGCGCTCGAGGCGGCGAACCAGGCGCTCGGGCTCGCCCTGTCGGCCGATGAGATCGACTACCTGCTGTCGAGCTTCGCCCGGCTCGGCCGCGACCCGACCGACGCCGAGCTCGTGATGTTCGCGCAGGCCAACTCCGAGCACTGCCGCCACAAGATCTTCAACGCCGCCTGGACCATCGACGGCGTCGCGCGCGAGGAGTCGCTGTTCGCGATGATCCGCTACACGCACGCCGTAAGTCCCGCGGGCGTGCTGTCCGCCTACCGGGACAATGCCGCGGTCATCGAAGGAAGCCGGGGCATGCGCTACTTTCCCGACCCGCAGTCGGGCATCTACCGCGCGAGCGTCGAGCCGATCGACATCCTGATGAAAGTCGAGACCCACAATCACCCGACCGCGATCTCACCGTTCGCGGGCGCGGCCACCGGCTCCGGCGGCGAGCTCCGCGACGAAGGCGCCACCGGTCGGGGCGCGAAACCGAAGGCCGGGCTCACCGGCTTCTCGGTGTCGAACCTGCGGATTCCGGGTTTCGAGCGTCCCTGGGAGCGCGACTTCGGGCAGCCTGAGCGCATCGCCACCGCGCTCGACATCATGATCGACGGGCCGATCGGCGCGGCGTCTTTCAACAACGAGTTTGGCCGGCCGGCGGTGTGCGGCTACTTCCGCACCTTCGAGCAGGCGGCGGCCGGGGATCCGCCGCAGCGCGAGCGCGGCTACCACAAGCCGATCATGATCGCCGGGGGTCTGGGCAACATCCGCCGCGCGCACGTGGAGAAGGCGCCGCTGCCGGTCGGCGCGAAGCTCGTGGTGCTCGGCGGGCCGGCGATGCTGATCGGCCTGGGGGGCGGTGCCGCCGCCTCGCTCGGCAGCGGCAGCTCGAGCGCGGACCTGGACTTCGCCTCCGTGCAGCGCGGCAATCCCGAGATCCAGCGCCGCGCCCAGGAGGTGATCGACCGCTGCTGGTCCCTGGGAGAGCGCAATCCGATCGCGCTCATCCACGACGTCGGCGCCGGCGGGCTTTCCAACGCCGTGCCCGAGGCCGCGGCCCACGGCTCCCGCGGCGCGCGCGTCGACCTGCGGGCGATTCCGAGCGCCGAACCCGGCATGTCGCCCATGGAGCTGTGGTGCAACGAGGCGCAGGAGCGCTACGTGCTGGCGATCGAGGCGGAGGCGCTGCCGCGATTCGCGGCCATCGCCACGCGCGAACGCTGCCCGTTCGCGGTGATCGGGGAAATTACCGCCGGCGGGCAGCTGTGCGTGCGCGATCCGTTGTTTCGCGACGAGCCGGTCGACATGCCGCTCGAGGTGCTGCTCGGCAAGCCGCCGCGCCTGAGGCGCAACGTCGTAAGCGCACGCGCGGCGCGGCGCCGCTTCGATACGGGCCGCGTCGAGCTGCGCGAGGCGGCCTATCGCGTACTGCGGCTGCCGGCGGTGGCGGACAAGACTTTCCTCATCACCATCGGCGATCGCACCGTAGGCGGGCTCATCAGCCGCGACCAGCTGGTCGGTCCCTGGCAGGTGCCGGTGAGCGATGCGGCGGTCAGCCTCGCGGACTATCACGGCGTGTCGGGGGAGGCGATGGCGATGGGCGAACGCACCCCGGTCGCGGTGCTGGATGCGCCAGCCTCCGGCCGCCTGGCGGTCGCCGAGGCGATTACCAACATCCTGGCGGCCGACATCGGTTCGCTGTCGCAGATCCGCCTCTCGGCCAACTGGATGGCCGCCAGCGGCGAGCCCGGCGAGGACGCCGCGCTCTACGCGACGGTGCACGCGGTGGCCAAGGAGCTGTGTCCGGCGCTCGGCATTGCGATCCCGGTCGGCAAGGACTCGCTGTCGATGAAGACCGCGTGGACCGAGGCTGCGGCGCACAAGAGCGTGGTGGCGCCGGTGTCGCTCATCGTGTCGGCGTTCGCCCCCGTTGAGGATGTGCGGCGCACGCTCACCGCCGCCCTGCAGCTCGATGAGCGGCCGAGCTCACTGTGGCTCATCGACCTCGCGGCGGGGCGCAACCGGCTGGGCGCCTCGGCGCTGGCGCAGGTATACGGGGAGCTCGGCGAGGAACCGGCGGACCTCGACGAGCCACGGCGGCTCACGCAACTCGCGGCGGCGCTCGCCGAGCTGCGCGCCGCCAACATGCTGCGTGCCTACCACGACCGCTCCGACGGCGGCTTGTTCGTGACGCTCGTCGAGATGGCGTTCGCCGGACATTGCGGGCTGGACATCGCGCTGCCGGCGGCGCGCGGTACCCCGCTCGCGCAGCTGTTCAGCGAGGAGCCCGGCGTCGTGCTGCAGATCCTCGCGGGGGATGAGCCGGCGTTCGCGGCGATACTCGCGCGGCACGGCCTGGACACGGCGGCGCTGTACCTCGGCGCCCCGGTGAGCGAGCTGCGGGTGCAGGTCAAGGTCGGGACGCTGGAGTTCGATGAGTCGTGGGGGGATCTGAAGCGCGCCTGGTCGGAGACCTCGTGGCGCATGCGGCGGCTGCGCGACGATCCGCAGTGCGCCGACGAGGAGTTCGCCGCGCACACCGACGAGACCGACCCGGGCCTGTCGGTCGCGCTGAGCTTCGATCCGGCGCAGGACATCACCGCTGCCTACCTGCAGCGCGGCGCGCGCCCGGCGCTCGCCATCCTGCGCGAGCAGGGCGTCAACAGTCAGGTCGAGACCGCGGCGGTGTTCGACCGCGCCGGTTTTGACGCGCACGACGTGCACATGACGGATCTGCTCGCCGGCCGGCGCTCGCTCGCCGAGTTCAAGGGCGTCGTGGCGTGCGGCGGCTTTTCCTACGGCGACGTGCTGGGAGCAGGCGAGGGCTGGGCGAAGTCGGTCCTGTTCCACGACGCAGTGCGCGAGGAGTTCGCGCGCTTCTTTGCGCGCCCCGACAGCTTCGCGTTGGGCATCTGCAACGGCTGCCAGATGTTCGCGGCGCTCAAGGACCTCATCCCGGGAGCCGGCCACTGGCCGCGCTTCGTGAGGAACCGCAGCGAGCAGTACGAGGGTCGCTTCTCGCTGGTGGAGGTGCTGGACTCGCCCTCGGTGCTGCTCGCCGGCATGGCGGGCTCGATCCTCCCGATCGCGGTGGCTCACGGGGAAGGGCGCGCGGAATTTGCCTCCGCTGCGGCGGCCGAGGCCTGCGCCGCGAGCGGACTCGTGGGACTGCGCTATCTCAACCACGATCGCAGCGTCGCCACACGCTATCCCGCCAATCCCAGCGGCACTCCCGCCGGCATCGCCGCACTATCGAACACCGACGGCCGCGTGACCATCACCATGCCGCACCCGGAGCGCTCGTTCCGCTCCCTGCAGAATTCCTGGCGGCCGCGCGACGCGGGCGAGTACAGCGGCTGGATGCGGCTGTTCCGCAACGCGCGCCGCTTCGTGGATTGAGAAGGCGGGCCGGCTGGCGGCCGCGCAATCGCAACCCTACCGTCCAGTCATCATTTCCTTGAAGTCGGCGTGGTCGCGCAGGGCATCGAGGTCCGGGTCATTGCGCAGCCAGGAGAAGTTCTCGTAGCCGGCGGAAATGGCCAGACGCAGTGCCTCGATGGCGCGCCACGGCTCGCCGAGCCGCGAATAGACGCAGGCGACGTTGTAGAGCATCAGCGGATCGTTGGGGCTCAGCTCCTGCGCCTGGGTGCCCTCGCGGAGCGCCTCGTCCTTGCGGCCGACCTCCGCCAGCGCCGTCGCGTACAGCATTCGTTGCCGTGCATCATCCGGGTTCTGCAGCAGGTAGGTCGGCATGCGCTCGAGCAGCTCGCCACGTGCCAGGGCTGCGTCCTGCTCACGGCCGAGTCGCTGAGAGGTCATCCTCAGATCGGAGTAACAATTCACGAATTCCGGCTTGAGCTTGATGACGCGCTGGTAGACGTCGTAGGCCAGCTCGAACTCTCCGTTCGCGAAATGAATCCGGCCGAGGGTCCAGTACGCAATGAAGTCGTCCGGGTCGAGCTCGATGGCCTTGCGGGCCGAGGCGCCGGCTTCCTCGAATTGGCCCCAGATGAAATAGGACACGCCCATCGCGGTGTAGGCTTCCGCGAGGTTGTTGTCGTACATGAGCGCCTTGAAGCTCAGCTCGCGCGCCTTCTCGCGGTATTTCTCGTCGCGCGTGAACATCCAGTACATCTGCCCGTAGGCGCCGGAACAGCCGGCGTAGGCGGCCGCATAGCGCGGGTCCAGCTCGATCGCCTTCTCGAACAGCTGAATCGCGCGCTCCACGCTGCGCTTCGTCAGGCGGTAGAGGTAGTCCTGGCCGCGTAGATAGAGGTCGTAGGCCTGGGCATTGAGGGTCTGGCGCTTGGTAAGCGAGACCTTCTCGGAAAATGTGAGTTTGAGCTTCAGCGCTTCCACGATCTGCTGCGCCACCTGCTCCTGGATGTCGAAGATGTCGTCGAGCTTGCCTTTGTAGGTGTTTCCCCAGACCTGGCGGTTGGTGCCGACGTCCTCGAGCTGCGTCGTGATGCGCACCGAGTCGTGGAAGCGCCGCACGGTGCCGCCGACGACGTAGCGGGCGCCGAGCTCCCGGCCGATGGCGCTGATGTCGTGGCGCGCGTCCTTGAATTGCCTGGTCGCCGAGCGCGACACCAGCTCGATGTCGCGTAGCATGGAGAGCCGCGCGATCAGCTCCTCGGTTAGCCCGTTGCTGAAGTAGTCGGTCTCCGGGTCCGGGCTGATGTTGTCGAACGGCAGCACCGCCAGCGCGCCGCGCTCCGTGCCCGCTGTCGGCTCGCCGCCGGCGCGGGCATCGGCCTGCGCCGCGAGCGCCGCGGCCTTGGCCTCCGGGAAGAGAGGCGCGACCTTCACGCCGAGGCGCTGCAGCGCGCGCACGATGGCCTTCAGACTGTCGGCGGAATCGCCGCGGCTGAAGCACTCGACATGCTGGATCCCCGCGAGCTGGTATTTCAGGCTCGTCGGGATCTGGGTCGGCTCGAGGTGCACCGGCAGGATGTTGCCGTTGCGCTCGCTGACCAACATGACCTCGCGGGCGACGTTCTTGGACTCGACCGCCGACTCGGTCACCATCAGCAGCAGCACCTTGGTGCTCTCGAGCGCGTTGACGATCTGCTCGCCCCAAAGCGTCGCGGCGTCGATGCCGCTCGTATCGAGCCAGAGCGAGACTCCAGCGGCACGCAACTGTCCCGCCAGCTCGAGCACGCGCTCTTTGTCGCTGCGGGCGTAGCTTACGAAGACCTCCGCCGGCTCAGCCACGGGTGCTGCCTGTATTATCGGTCGTGTTCTGCGGTGCGGTCCGCCTGATTCCAAAAGAGTAGCACGAACCGCGCCGCGGGAGGACCTGCGAGATTTCAGGCTTGGTTCGCCGACACCAGCGGCGCGATGTGCGTGCCGGTCTCGTCGAGGAAGAAGCGCCGCACCATTATCGCCTGCTGCAGCTTGCCTTTGCGCACATAGGCTTCGTACAGCAGGTCCTTCACCACTTCCAGGATGATGCCCGCCTGGTAGCCGTCCAGCAGCGACAGCTGCGAGCGCGCGTCGAGCTCCGCGCCGAACAGCACGTTCCTCATGTGGATGAAGATCTCCGGGTCGATGTCGGCCAACTCACGCACACCGTTGAGCTCGTCGAACAACCGCAGCTTGCCCGCCTCGCCGAGGTCCGCGAACATCGCCTGCGCGGTGCGCCGGCACATGGAGGCGAACGCGTTGAACGTGCCGTGCGAGAAGCAGGTGAGCGCCTCGCGGAAC
>JBOIAH010000165.1:0-2431 GCA_050739055.1 Steroidobacteraceae bacterium
CCTCCACAGCGGCACGATGAGCGCGAGCGTCGCGAGCGACGCCGCGAGGGCGAGCCAGCGGCCCGCGGCGATGTTGCGCTCGCCGAGCAGCAGGACGATGACGCCCGCGGCGATCGGCAGCCAGATCAGGATGGAAAGCAGATCATGCATGCGGGTGACTCTGGCGCGCTTTCTAAGGGTGCGGGTGGGTGAGATACCAGCCCAGCAGCACCGCAAGTCCGATCACCATCCAGAACGCGTAGCTGTAGAGGTAGCCGCTCTGCACGCGCCGCACCACACCGCCGAACCAGCCGATGCTCGCCGCCGTGCCGTTGACCAGCGCCCCGTCGATCAACCCCTGATCCCCGCCCTTCCACAAACCCAACCCGACGCCGCGGGTGAGCGCCGCGAGGACCTTCTCGTAGAACCAGTCGAAATAGTACTTGTGCGTGAGGAGGGTGTAGGTCCGGCGCCAGCGGCGCGCGGCCGCCTCCGCCCATTCGGGCCGCTTGAGGAAGCAGGCCCAGGCGGTCGCGACCCCGGCGAGCGCAAACCAGAAGGGCAGCTTCAAGAGGCCGAACAGCGCAAAGCGCACCGGGCCGCCGAACTCCGCCCCCGCCCTGCCGAGGACGTCGTTGCCGGCCCGCACCAGGATCGAGTCGCCGAAGTAGCCGCCGAACAACACCGCTCTCGCGGTGAGCGCACCGATGATCAGCGACGGGATCGCGAGCGCAATGAGCGGCACGGTCACCACCGCCGGACTCTCCTTCGGAGGCGCGCCGCGGACCGCGTGCTCGGGATCGGCATGGTCAGACTCGCCCGCATGCGCGCCGACCGCCGCGCGGAAGCGCTCCGCTCCGTGGAAGGTGAGGAACAGCATGCGGAACGTGTACAACGCGGTGACGAACACCCCGCACAGCACGCACCAGTAAGCGTAGCCGCTTCCGAAGCGGTGCGACTCCCCGACCGCCTCAATGATCGCGTCCTTGGAGTAGAAGCCGGAAAAGAACGGCGTGCCGACGAGCGCCAGCGCGCCGATCCAGCAGGTCACGGCGGTCACCGGCATGTACTTCGCGAGTCCCCCCATCCTGCGCATGTCCTGCTCGTGGTGCATGCCGATGATGACCGAGCCCGCGGCCAGGAACAGCAGCGCCTTGAAGAACGCATGGGTCATGAGGTGGAAGATCGCGGCGCCGTACGCCGACACGCCGAGCGCCACCGTCATGTAACCGAGCTGCGACAGCGTCGAATAGGCGATCACCCGCTTGATGTCGTTGTTCACCACCCCGAGCACGCCCATGAAGAACGCCGTGGTCGCGCCGATCACCAGCACGAACGACAGCGCCGCATCGGAGTACTCGAACAGCGGCGACATGCGCGCCACCATGAAAATCCCCGCGGTCACCATGGTCGCGGCGTGGATCAGCGCCGAGATCGGCGTCGGGCCTTCCATCGAGTCCGGCAGCCACACGTGCAGCGGCACCTGGGCGGACTTGCCCATCGCGCCGACGAACAGGCACACGCAGATGAGCGTCAGCGCCCCGACGCTGGTGCTGCTGGTGAGCGGCAGCACCGCCTGCGCGATGTGCGGCGCGGCGGCGAACGCGGCGCGGTAGTCGAGCGAGTGCGTGTAGTAGGCTACCCCGGCGATTCCCAGCACGAAGCCGAAGTCGCCGATGCGGTTGACGATGAAGGCCTTCAAGCTGGCGAAGATCGCGCTGGGGCGCGTGTACCAGAAGCCGATCAGCAGGTAGGAGACCAGGCCCACCGCCTCCCAGCCGAAGAACAACTGCATGAAGTTGTTCGCCATGACGAGCATGAGCATGGAGAAGGTGAACAGCGAGATGTAGCTGAAAAAACGCGTGTAGCCCGGATCGTCCTCCATGTAGCCGATGGTGTAGACGTGCACGCACAGCGACACGAAGCTCACCACCACGATCATGAGTGCGGTGAGCCGGTCGATCAGGAATCCGACCTCCATGTGCATGCCGTCGCTCACCAGCCAGGTGTACAGCGGCGCGTCGTAGGCCGGCGCCCCGTCCCACCAGATCGATTTCAGCACCGCGACCGACAGCGCGCAGGAAATCGCCACCGCGACGCAGGTGACGGTATGCGAGCCGGCGCGCCCGATAACCCGCCCGCCGAGTCCGGCGATCACCGCGGCGAGCAGCGGCAGCAGCGGAATGGCGATGAGCGCCGTGGGGTTCATGAGCGCGCCATCAGCCTTTCAGCGTGTTCAGGTCTTCGACGTTGATGCTGCGCCGCTCGCGGAACAGCACCACCAGGATCGCGAGCCCGATGGCCGACTCGGCCGCCGCCACGGTGAGGATGAAGAACACGAACACCTGGCCGTTCAGGTCGTCGAGGTAGCGCGAGAAAGCGATGAAGTTGAAGTTCGCGGCGAGCAGCAGCAGCTCCACGCACATCAGCAGCAGGATGACGTTCTTGCGGT
>JBOIAH010000166.1:0-1119 GCA_050739055.1 Steroidobacteraceae bacterium
ATGTGTGGGGCATGCGGCAGGCCGACATGCAGGCCGTCACCGTGCTTTTCTTCGGCCCGAGCGCGGCAGCAGTCAACGCGCGGGCGATCCTGAAATTGGAAGCCGATGGCGGCAGCGGGTACCTCAAGGTCTTCGAGGGCCAGTTCCAGGAGGCCCAGGCGAATTACGATGACGCCCCCGATGTGCGCCTGCATTGCAATTGCGCGACGGGCTACGCCCAGCAGATTTTCTCCGCTCCGCCGTCCTCCTTTGCGGGCGATGTCGATATCGCAACACTGGCCAAGCAGCTCGCGACGCAGATGGGCTTTACGTTCGAGGACAACGGCATCACGGGCACCATTTCGACGGCATACCTAGCGGGGACGCTGCTCGACCAGTTCCGGCAGCTCGCCGAGGCCGGGCGCTTCGATTACTACTTCGATGCGAAGTCAACGCTCATCGTCTGCCCGCGCAACTCACCAAGGCGCAATCAGAGCACGGTGGTGCTCTCGAAGGCGACGGGGCTCATCGGCTACCCGACGCTGCAGCGCTTCGGGGTGCGCGTCACGGTGCTGTTCTCGCCGGCCATCGAGCTCGGCTCCCCGATCGAGATTCACGGCTCGCAGGTGCCCGGCGTCGACGGGCTGTGGTTTCCAATGTCCGCCCGGCACCAACTCGACAGCCTGCGGCCCGGCGGCCAATGGTTCTCGGTGCTCGACTGCTATCCCCACGCGGCGATCGCGCAGTAGAACGGCGAGGGCATGAGGAAAGCGGGCGATCGCGGCGACGCTCGGGGTTCATCACAGTACCGTCGGGGAAGATCTTAGTGGCGGAAATCCGCCAGCCGAGGAGCGGGCGCCACCGGAAACAGAGCCACGAGCTGATGAGCGTGGCGGAAATCCGCCAGCCGAGCTGCCGCCGAAAAAGAACCCCGCGCTAGAGCGGGCTGAGGAGCGGGCGCGCGCGATCCGCCGCGGCGGCGCGCTGCTGATGCTCGTCGAGCCAGGAACCGGGAAGTACCAAAGCAAGCGGGAGGGCGTCCGCCCTCTTGATCGCAAATCCGCCGCCAATGGTGCCGGCCTTTCCGAGCACCAGCGCAAGCAGATGCTGCGGTGCGCTGCTGAAGCTGGTAGAGCCAGG
>JBOIAH010000167.1:0-2480 GCA_050739055.1 Steroidobacteraceae bacterium
GCTCAATACACCTTCATCGAGCAGCGGCAGACGGCGCTCGATTCACCCTATGCCGGGCCATTCAGCCTGCACCCCGACGGGGACCGGCAGGGGACCCATACCATTGGCTTGTACGGCGGCTGGGGCCCTTCAAGCTGGGCGCAGCTGTACCTCGATGCGGAGAAATTCATGGGCGCGGGCGTGAGCGGCGCGACCGGCCTCGGCGGGCCCAGCAACGGGGACGTGGTGCGCGAGGGCGCCGCCGGGCTAAGGAAGGAGTTCTACATCGCGCGCCTCTACGCGCGCTTCATGCTGCCGCTCGGGCCAGCGGTGGCGGCGGTGGAGCGAGGCCAGGACCAGTTGCCGGGCAGCGAGGCCACCTCGCGCCTGGAGCTGAAGATCGGGCGCTTGTCGGCAGCGGATGACTTCGACAAGAACCGCTATGCGGGCTCCACGCGCACCGAGTTCATGAACTGGTCGCTGTGGGACAACACGGCGTGGGACTACGCGGCCAATACGCGCGGCTACACCGACGGGTTCGTGGTCGGCTATATCAGCCCCCTCGGGTCGCTCAGGTACGGCATGTATCGCATGCCCCTGTTCGCCAACGGCCAGACGCTGCAGACCCTGGCGCGTGCCCGCGGCGAGAACCTCGAGCTCACCCTCACCCCGTCTGCGGTGAGCACCGTGGTGCGCCTGCTCGCATATCGCAACACGGCGCGTATGGGGGACTACGCCCAGGCGCTGGCGATCGCAGGCGCCACCGGCGCCGTGCCGGACGTGGCGGCGGATGATCGGGAGGGGCGGCACAAGATCGGTTACGGAGTGAACCTCGAGCAGCCGCTCGCCGATGGCGGCGAGAGCGGCATGTTCCTCCGTCTGGGGTGGAATGACGGCAAGACCGAGGACTTCGCCTTCACCGAGGTCGACCGGCTCGTGAGCCTCGGCGCTCAGTTGTGCGGGTTTCACTGGCAGCGCACCGATGACCGACTGGGCGCCGCCGTGGCGGTCGAGGGTCTCGCGGACATCCACCGCGAGTACCTGCAGGCAGGCGGCTCAGGATTCCTGCTGGGCGATGGACGCCTGAACTACGCGCACGAGCAGATCTTCGAGACCTACTATCGGGCGCAATGGAACTGGTCGCGGGGGCCAGTTCCCCTGCGGGTGCAGCTCAGCCCGGACTTCCAGTACATCCGCAACCCCGGCTTCAACCACGATCGGGGCCCGGTGCGTTTCTACTCCGTACGCCTGCACCTTGAGTATTGAGCTTGATCCCGCCAGCTGCGGGCCCGCTGCTGCGCCCCGCCTTCAGGATCTCCTCACGCTTCGGCCGAGTCTTGGCCCCCGAGCCAATTTCTTTCTCTCAACGACGATTTTCCAGGATTCGCGGCCACCGCTGTCTCCAGCCCCATTGCAGTGAGTCCGGAGCCACGATTGGGATGCCGATCGAGCTCGACCAGGAGCTCCCGCGGCACGCGCACCTCGGTCACGGCCGTGGCCTGCTGAACGGGGTCGTTTGACAAAAAAGCGAAGCACCCCACGCAAAAGCTCGGTGCAGACGACGATGCCAAAGCGTGTCGATCCCGACACAGATCAATATGAACAGATCAAGTCCTACCATGATGCGTAGATTGAGTTCCGCCTCAGTCGCTTGGGTCATAAAGCTGATGGGGAGCCGCGCGAGCGCATCCGGCAGCATGATTGATCCGGCAAGCACAACCAGCGCAGCCCAAACGGCACCGAACACACCGAGCCGCCGATGCCACTGGACACGATGAGCGGCAATTAGACTGGCGATCGTACTGACGCCCGCTGCTGCGCCCCGCACCCGAGCCGCTTATTTCGCGCGCACGAAATCGATGTAGCCGCGCTCGATGTCGGTGTGCGTGAGCTGCACGCGCACGGCGTCACCCACGTCCAGGCCCTCGAAGCCGCCCACCACGCGTCCCTCCGCCAACGGGTGGGAGATACGCACCCAGGTGCCTTTGTCGGAGGCGCCGGTGACGATCGCATCGAACTGCTCGCCGGTACGCGGTTGCAGCAGCATCGCGGCGGCCGACTTGCGCACCTGGCGCTCCACCTTGGCGGCGTTGCCCTCCTGCTCGGTGCAGTGGGCGGCGAGTGTCCGCAGTGTCGCCTCGTCGTAGGGTGCGGGCCGGGCGCCGAGTGCGGCCTTCACCAGGCGCTGGGTGATGAGATCGGGAAAGCGCCGGTTGGGTGCGGTCGCGTGGGTGTAGTCGCGCACCGCCAGCCCGAAGTGCCCCTCGGCGGGCTCACCGGGGCGCTTCAGAACATACTCGGCGGCGCCGATGAGCTTCACCACGGCGAGCGACAGCTCCGGGAAGCGAACCGGGTCGGCCTGCTGGCGCTTCACGAGGAAGGCACTGAGCGCGCGCGCATCCGGCGCCGCGGGAAGCGCCTCATTCAGGCTCCTGGCGAGCTCCACGATGCGTCCCCAGCGCTCGGGCACCCGCAGCACCCGCCGCAGCGACGCCGAGCCC
>JBOIAH010000168.1:0-1276 GCA_050739055.1 Steroidobacteraceae bacterium
GGTCTGCAGGAAGTTCGCCCGCAGCGTCCTGAGGTTGTCGAGGTAGGCATCGAGCGGCGTCCCCAGCGCCGGTGTTGCCGGCGCCGCCGTCGCGACCGCCGCGACTGCGGTGCCCGCCGAATACGCCAGCAATACTGCGATCGCGGCTGCGCTCGTCACCATCAGTCTTCCGGAGGCGCGGGCGCCAGCACGTCCCGCGCGCCGTTGGCCTGCAGCGGGCCCACGAGCCCGGACAGCTCCATGGCTTCCAAAAGGCGCGCCGCGCGGTTGTAGCCGATTTTCAGCCGCCGCTGCACGTAGGAAATCGACGGCTTGCGCTCGGTGGTGACGATGCGCACCGCCTCGTCGTACAGCGGATCCTGCTCGGCGTCCTCGCCGCCATCGGCGCCGTTGCCTTCGCCCTCCTCGCCCGAAATACCGGCAACCGGCCCGCGCGGCCCGGACAGCACTTCCTCGAGGTAGTTCGGCGGATGCGGCGTCTTCAGCGCCTCGACCACCCGGTGTACTTCCTGATCCGCGACGAACGCGCCGTGCACGCGGGTGGGAAGCGAGGTCCCGGGGGGCAGGTACAGCATGTCGCCGTGTCCGAGCAGCGTCTCCGCGCCCATCTGGTCGAGAATGGTACGCGAGTCGACGCGTGCGGAAACCTGGAAGGCGATGCGGCAGGGAATATTCGCCTTGATGAGGCCGGTAATGACATCGACCGAGGGGCGCTGGGTCGCGAGCACCAGGTGAATCCCCGAGGCGCGCGCCTTCTGCGCCAGGCGCGTGATCAGCTCCTCCACTTTCTTGCCGACGATCATCATGAGGTCGGCGAACTCATCGACCACCACCACCACGTAGGGAAGCGGTGTCAGATCCAGGATCTGCGTCTGGTCGATGCCCGGATCGTTGGCGGCCTTGATCATCATCACCGGGTCGCGGATCGGCTTGCCCGAGTCGTTCGCATCCCTCACGCGGCGGTTGAAGCCGGCGATATTGCGTACCCCGAGAGCGGCCATGAGCTGGTGGCGGCGGTCCATCTCCGCCACGCACCAGCGCAGCGCGTTGGCGGCCTGCTTCATGTCGGTGACCACCGGGGCCAGCAGGTGCGGGATGCCCTCGTACACCGAGAGCTCCAGCATCTTCGGATCGATCATGATCAGGCGGACGTGCTCGGCGGTCGCCTTGTAGAGCAGCGACAGCACCATCGCATTGACGGCGGTCGATTTGCCCGAGCCGGTGGTGCCGCCCACCAGCAAGTGCGGCATGCGCGCGAGATCGGCGACTACGGGCG
>JBOIAH010000169.1:0-1591 GCA_050739055.1 Steroidobacteraceae bacterium
GCGATGGCGCGGGCGGCCGCGGCGACGATCGCCGGCGCCTGCTCGGCCCCGGGATGAGCGCTGCCGCCGCCGGGCACGATCAGCACGTAGCCGCGCGCCTCGAGCCCGAAGCGGCTGAGGGTCGCGGCGCGCAGCTCCGCATCCGCCTCCGGCAGCAGCGTATCGACGAAGCGGATGCGCGGCCGGCCCCGGATCTTCAGCTTGAGGCGCTCGAGCGGCGTCAAAGCGCCGGCGATGAATTGCGGGTACGCGATCCAGTGCTCGTCGATCAGCCCGAGCCACTGCAGTCGGAATGCCTTGCGGCGCTGCCGCCGCCGCGAGCTCACGAACACGACGCGCGCCCCGGCCTCCTGTGCCGCGCGCAGCTGCCGGGTACGGCCGGCGTTGTCGAACACCACCAGCCTTGGTGCGAACTCGTCGATCAGCGCGCGCACCTCGCGCGGATGGAAGGTCGGCGAGGCGGGCAGCAACGTTGCCGGAAACGGCGCCGTGGCGGCGTACGGAGCCGCGCGGCTCAGTGCGAAGCGCACCTCGATCCACGGTAGGCGGCGCACCATGGCGGTCGCGAGCGCGACGCAGCGCGCGTACTCGCCCATGCCGCGGGGCCCGGACACGGGAATGAACAACAGCCGGGAGTTGGCATGGATCATCGGAGCGGATGGTAGAGTACTGCAATTGATTCCGGTGCTGTTCTTCGATCCGCTGTGTCCGCGCCCGTATGGCGAGGCCAGCCTGCGCGAGTCGGGACTCGCCGGCACCGAAGCGAGCACGGTGCGCATTGCGCAAGCGCTCGACGCCTGGGTCTGCCAGCACAACCGCACGCGCACCGAAGGACGCTACCGCGTGCCCGGCCGCGTCGCGGACCTGCGGCACGTGATCGTGCTGCGCGACCCGCGCTCGCTCGCTCGCGTCGCGCCCCTGTTCCCCGGCGCGCGGCTCTCCCTGTGGGTGCACGACCGCATCGAGCCCGGCTCGTCGCGCGCACGCTGGTTCAGCGCCGCCGCGGGCGAGCTGCGCCGGCTGCAGCCCGACATCATCTGCGTGTCCGAGTATCAGCGCGCCAGGGTTGCCGCAACCGTGGCGCGCATTCCGGGGTGCGAGCGCCTCGCGGTGCGCAGGATCTACAACCCGGTCGATGACCGCATCGTGCCCGACGGCGCGCCCGTGGACCCGTCCAAACTGGTGTTCTTCTCTTCTCCCAACAAGGGACTGCGCTTCACGCTCGACGCGTTCCGCGCGCTGCGCCGGCGCATGCCCGACCTGCGCCTGTGCGTCGGCAACCCCGGGTACAAGAGCCTCGCGTCCCGCCACATCCCCGGAGTCGAGTGGCTCGGATCTGTGCCCCACGCCCAGGTGCTGGCCCAGGTCCGCACCGCGCTGTGCACCTTCAGCGCCAACTTCGTCATCCCGGAGACCTTCGGGCTGGTGTTCGCCGAGTCGCGCGCGGTCGGCACCCCGGTGTTGACGCACGACTGCGGCGCGGCGCGCGAAGTGCTCGACGACCCGCGGCAGCTGCTGCCGGTCACGGTCGCGCAGCGCGCCTACGAGGCGGGGTTGCGGCGGCTCCCGCCCCATTGGCGCAGCGCTCCGG
>JBOIAH010000170.1:0-3791 GCA_050739055.1 Steroidobacteraceae bacterium
GTGAAGGCGCAGTACCTGCTGCAGCACCCGGACTTCATGGACGCGCTCATGCCGCTCGCGAGCCTGCCGACGCAGATCTCCGGACGCAACCGGGTGTGGCGACTGACCCTCATGGATGCGATCCGCAACGACCCGGCGTGGAAGGGTGGAGACTACCAAACCGAGCCGCCCGCGCTGCGCACGGCCATCGGGATGCTGTGGCTGATGGGCAGCAATCCGGTGCTGCGACAAAGCGAGGCGCCGCGCGCCCGCGCCCGCGGGTTGGCTCAGGCGCGGCGCAGGTGCTGCGCGCCGAGCTCGGTCACCGAGTTGCAACCGAGCATGCCCAGCGCGCGATCGGTCTCGGTTGTGAGTATGTCGAGGGCACGGTCGACGCCTGCCTCGCCCGCAGCGCCCAGGCCGTAGAGCGGCGCGCGCCCGAGCATCACGGCCTGGGCGCCGAGCGCGAGCGCCTTGACGATGTCGGTGCCGCGCCGGAAGCCCCCGTCGACGAGGATGGGGAGGCGGTTGCCGACCGCGGCGGAAATCTCCGCGAGCACGTCGATCGGCGCGACGCAGTAGTCGAGTTGCCGTCCGCCGTGGTTGCTCACCACGATGCCGTCGCAGCCGAGGGAGGCGGCGCGCTCGGCGTCCGCGGCGCTGAGCACGCCCTTGATGAGGAGCTTGCCGCGCCAGAATTTCCGGATCCAGGCGATGTCGTCCCAGGTGATCGTCGCGTCGAAGAGCTTGGGGATGATGGTGCTGCCGCCCACGGCGCTGCCCGCGCCCGGGGGCAGGAAAGATTCGACGTTGCGGAAGCGCGGAACGCCGTTGCGCAGCAGCACCTGGTAGATCCAACGCGGATGGCGCAGCGCATCGAGCAGGGTGCGCACCGTGGGCCGGCCGGGGGTGCGGTAACTGCGCTGGTCCCACTCGCGGTTGCCGAACACGTTGGCGTCGGTGGTGAACACCAGCGCTTCGTAGCCGGCGGCGGCGGCGCGCTGCATGAGATCGCGTGCGATGGCGCGTTCCCTGAGCACGTACAGCTGCATCCACAGCCGTCCGCCGGCGCGCGTGGCGACGTCCTCGAGGCGGGTGGTCGAGAGCGAGCTCAGGGTGTAGGGGATGCCGCGTTTGGCGGCCGCCCGGGCGAGGGCCAGATCGCCCAGCGGGTGCAGGAGGTTGTTCAGCCCCGTGGGCGCGATCACCAGCGGGGCGCCGGCTGCGCTGCCCAGGATCGTGGTGTGCAGATGCCGGGCCGAGGTGTCGACGAGCGTGTCGGGCAGCAGGCGCAGGCGCTCGAACGCCGCCCGGTTCCCGCGCAGCGTGCTCTCGTCCTCGGCGCCGCCCTCCACATACTCGAACGCGAAGCCCGGCAGGCGGCGCCGCGCCAGCTCGCGCAGGTCGGCGATGTCGAGCGCGCGCGACAGGTCACTGCCGGTGAAGGGGCGCCGTTTCCAGGGCATGCTGCGCCGGCGAGCCGTGTTCCCGGCCGCCTATTCCTGCAGCGCGACGCTCACGCGCGAGGCGGTAAAGGTGTTGGTGGCGCTGGCATATTGACCCACGCACGCCAGGCGGTAGACGGCTTTGGTGCCGTTCAGCGTGGTGGCGAGCGCGGTGGCGAAACCGGCGGCGCTGTTGAAGACCGAGATGCCGGTGCTGTTGCCGATCGCCAGCGTCAGTTGAGTTCCCGACGCGAACCCGATCATGGGGCTCGCCGGGAGCGTCGTCAGGTCCAGCTTGGTCGGCCCCGTGCTGATGTAGTGAATCGTGTCGATGTTGGTGCTGGCAAGGTCGACCACCAGGCCCGAGCTGCTGTGGCTCGAGAACGGCGCGGTCGAGCCGCCGTGCCACTCCACCACCAGTTCCTGGGTCGTGGCGCTTCCCAAGCTCACCGCGCTGGCGGTGAAGTCCGGCGGCGCGGAGCCGAAGGGGCTCACGATGCCCTGCGCCTCGAGCATTGTGCCGGTGGGCACGGCACTCTCGTTGAGCGAGCCGGTATTCACCGCGTAGCTGGCGGCGACCGCGTCGTTGCCGGCGGCAGTACCGGTGCCGGTGAACGTGAAGGCTGCCGGCTCGAAGTCCCCGAGAGAGGCCAGATTCAGCGACATGCTGCCGGCGGCCGCGCCGGGGTTCAGGGTTCCCCAGATCGGGGTCGGAGCGAGCCGTACCTGGCCGGCGGTGGCATCCATCGAAGTCAGCACGCCGGTGGTGGTGTCGAAAGTGCTCTGGCCGGAGAGCGTGATCTGCTGGCCCACCGAAACGGACTGCGCCGTCAGGGCGCTCGCGGCCACGCCGTCCTCGCTCACGATGGTGGCATTGCCGATGGTGACCGGGACGGCGTTGACATAAGCGAGCGCGCCCAACCGCGAGGCAAAGGTCGCCCCGTGCACGGTGAGGGTGTCGCCGCTGCGCGCGCTCACGATGCCGGTGAGGAAGTCGGCCAGCGGACTCTCGAGACTCGCGCCGGCGTACACCGAGGTCGCGTTGAAAGTCGGGGTGATGCCCGAGAGGCTGCCGAGCGTCCCGTAGGCTGCGACCGGGCTGTTCAGCTGCAGGGTGTTCAGCGCTGCGAGTCCCGCGGCGCCCGTGTAGCTGACTCCGTTGATGTTGAAGTACGTGGAGGCGCTGGTCGTCACGGTCACGGCGCCGAGGGCGGAAACCAGATCGTGGAACGGACGCACGTTAATGACGTAGTCGCTGGAGGAAGGCTGCGTGATGACCAGCAGGCCCCGCGCGCGCAGCAGCGTGCTGTCCGCGGGCGCCGGGGTCGCAACCGCGAACGGCTGCACCGTGACCGTCAGCGGCGTGGCGGTCGTGTTGACGGTGTTCGAGGCGGCCAGGTCGATGTCGATGGCGAGCCGGGTGGACACCCCGGCGGTGATGACCAGTGGATTGTTGGGATCGAAGGTGACGGTGAGCGAGGTTGGGGCCAGCGCCACGCCATTGACGCCGAGCGGCGTAGCCACTACGCCCTGCCCGTTGACGTCGACGGTGATCTCGGCTGCGCTGGCGGCTGCGCTGTAGTCGAGCGCCAGGGTGAGCGAGATGTAGGTGCCGACCGGCACGGCCGCCCCGGCGATCACCTCGCTCACGTCCTTGAGCTTGGTGAGATCCACGAGCTGCGGAGTGGCGAGCGGCTCGACGACGAGACCGTCACTACGGGTGAGGATGATCGAGTCTATCGCTACGATATAGCTGGTGAAATCCCCGCTCACGTCTCCGAGGCTGATGAGCGCCGTGCCGTACGTGATGCTCGAGTTCCCATAGCAGCTCGTCAGGATGGCGGTGACCCCCAGGGCGAGGGCGCACGATACCCACGGAAGCCGCCGCGTCGGGCGGGCGCGAACCACTGTCATCGAAGCTTCCCCTGCAAGGATCCTGGCGGCGCGCGTGGCGAATCGGAGGTTAGAGAAGCCGCCGCGCCATGCGTTCACCGTAAAGCGCGCTAGTTTACCGGTTTCGGGCCGGTCTAGTTGATGCTCAGCTCGAGGCTCGCCGAACCGGCGCTGCGCAGATCCACCACCGCGGGATACCACTGGCGCGTGAGCGTTGTGGATGGATCGCTCGAGTTCCAGGCGCGAACCGAGACGTAGTAAAGGCTGGCGGGAGTGCCGCCGGGGACCCCGCTGAGCGCCACGCTCCCGCCGCCCGTCAGCGCGGTATCCAGCGCCGCGGTTGCGATCAGCTGCCCGTCATGGCTGACCAGGATCTCTGCGTGGTTGTACCGGCCGGGGCTCGCCTGGCTGACGGATGCGGAGATCAAGGCCGCGGAGCCGCCCGAGGCCAGATTCAGCGCGCTGACGGTGACC
>JBOIAH010000171.1:0-1189 GCA_050739055.1 Steroidobacteraceae bacterium
CACCATGGCGCTGCGCAAGGGTGCACGCAGCGCCGGAGCCGAGATCTACGAGCAAACCGAGGCGGTCGGCTTCGAGCACACAGCCTCCCGCGAATGGAAGGTCCGCACCTCCAAAGGCGACATCACCGCCGAGCACATCGTGCTCGCAACCGGCAACTACGCCCGCCAGAGCGGGCGGATGCTCGGACTCCACGTGCCTGCGATCCCGGTCGAGCACCAGTACATCGTTTACGACGAGGCAGCGGAGCTCAAGGCCTATCGCCAGGGCGGGGGGCGCGAGCTCGCGGTGCTGCGCGAGCCCGACACCTCTTACTACCTGCGCGAGGAGCGCATGGGCTGGATCCTGGGTCCGTACGAGACGGGCGCACCAGCGCGCTTCGCCGACGGAGTGCCCGAGTGGTTCGGGCGCAGCCTGTTCCCCGGAGATCTCGACCGCCTGGTGCCGCACGTCGAGGCCGCCACACGCCGTGTGCCGGCGCTCGAGAACTGCGGCATCAAGGACATCATCAACGGGCCGATTTCCTACACCCCGGACGGCAGCCCGCTGATCGGGCCGGCCTGGGGCCTCAGCAACGTCTGGCTCAACGAGGGACACAGCTTCGGCATCACCGCCGCGGGCGGCTCGGGCTGGCAGCTCGCCGAATGGATCGTCGAGGGCGAGCCGGGCATCGACATGCTGGCCGTGGACCCGCGCCGTTTCGGCGCCTACACCGGTAAACGCTACGTCGTCAAAAAGAACGAGGAGACCTACCGCAACGTCTTTGTTGTCCACTTTCCGGATGAGGAACGCCCGGAGGCGCGGCCGGCGAAGACCAGTCCGGTGTACGACAGGATCGACGCCCAGGGCGCGGTCTGGGGACAGCGCTATGGCTGGGAGCGCGCCAACTGGTTCGCCCCCGCGGGCGTCGAACGCAAGGACCGCTGGAGCTTCCGCCGCAGCAACTACTTCGAGCACGTGGGGAACGAGGCGCGCCTGATGCGCGAGCGGGTTGGGGTCATCGATCTCACCCCCTTCACCAAGCACGAGGTGACGGGACCGGGCGCGGAGGCCTGGCTCGATGGCCTCGTCGCCAACAAGGTACCGGTCAAGATCGGGCGCATGGCGCTGTCGCACGCGCTGACGCGCCGCGGTGGCATCCGCTCGGAGTTCACGATCACCCGGATCGCCGACCGGCACTTCTACGTGGTG
>JBOIAH010000172.1:0-4036 GCA_050739055.1 Steroidobacteraceae bacterium
GGCCCGCTGCGCGCCCGAGCCGCGCCGCGCCGCTGCGTCGGGTCGCAGCCGCGCCAGGCGCCCGGCCAGCTCCGCGCGTTGCTGCTCGCAGCGCTTGATCAGCGTGCGCCGCCGCGATTCAAGCTGCGCGAGGCGGCTCATGGCGGAGCATCCACGCGCTCGTGATCGTCGGCCAGCTGTTGCAGGGAGCCGGCGAGAATTCCCGGGCGGCTGTGCAGGGTGCGCGCGCCGATGATCCCGAAAATCACCGCCAGCGCCCCGAACGTCAGGCTCCCCGCGAGCAGTCCCAGCAGCCGATGCGTGTCCCACAGCGCCGCGATCAGCGCGGTCACGCCGAAGGCGAGCGCGAGGAGCCCGCACACGATCGCCGCCACCGCCCACGCCAGCACGCGCACGATGCCGAGCAGATGGATTTCCAGCTCGACCGAGGCGAGGTCGAGCCGGGTTCGGAGGGCGTCGAGCGCCGCCGCCAGCAGGCCCTGCAGCGGCGGCGTCTGACGAGCGGCGGATTTCTCGCCCGCGGGTGGGGCGGGCTCGCGCATCATCTGCGGCCCATGATCAGCCCGAGCAGCAGCGCGACTCCGCCGGCGAGCGCGACGGCCTGCCACGGGTTGTCGCGCACGTAGGTGTCCACGTCGTGCGCCCGCGCCTTGACCTGCTGCTCGAGCGTCGCCAGCCGTTCGCGCAGCTCGCTCAGCGTGGCCTCGACGCGTTCGCGCGCTTCCGGCCCGTCCGCACCCGTCGAGGCGCGCAGCAGCGTTTCGGCCTCGCTCACCAGGGTGCGCAGCTCCTCGGTCAGCCTCCCGCCATCAAAGACCTCTGTCATGTCGGCGCTCCTTCGGGTCGCACCGGGGGATTTACGCATATCCTCGCCAAAACCGCGAGACTGCGGGTGCGAGCTGCGCTACTCTCCCAAGGCCCCGATGAACGCGCCTGCTCCCAATCCGCTCATGGAATTGCGCAAGCTCGGCGAGAGCGCCTGGCTGGATGACATCGGCCGCGCCATGCTCGAGGATGGCGCCCTGGCGCGCCTGATCCGCGACGATGGCATCGCCGGTGTCACCTCCAACCCGGCGATATTCGCCAACGCCATGATGACCGATCCAAAGTACGCCCAGCCGATCGCGCTGCTGCTGCCGAAGGTGTCGTCGGCCATGGCGCTGTACGAGGAGCTCGCCATCGATGACGTGCGCGACGCGGCCGGACTGTTGCGCTCCCTGTACGACGCCACCTCCGGGGCCGACGGGTTCGTGAGCCTGGAGGTTTCCCCGCACCTGGCCTATGACACCGTGGGAAGCCTCGCCGAAGCGCGGCGCCTGTGGCAGCGGCTGAGTCTGCCGAATGCGCTCATCAAGATTCCCGGCACCGAGGCGGGCCTGCCGGTGATTCGCGATCTCATCGCCGGCGGCATCAACGTCAACGTTACGCTGCTGTTCTCGCCCGACCGTTACCGCGCCGTCGCCCAGGCCTGGATGGACGGACTGTCCGCACGTCTGGCGGCCGGCCAGAGCGTCACGGGCGTTGCCTCGGTGGCCAGTTTCTTCCTCAGCCGCATCGACACGCTGGTCGACAAACAGCTCGATGCGCTGCTGGCGCGCGGGCAGCCGGCGGCGCGCGCGCTGCGCGGCAAGGCGGCCATCGCCAGCGCGGCGCGCGCCTACGAGATCTTCGAGGACCTGCTGGCGACGCCGCAGTGGCAGAGGCTGTCAGCGCAGGGCGCACGGCCGCAGCGGCTGTTGTGGGCGTCGACCTCGACCAAGGATCCGAGCTACAGCCCGATCAAGTACGTCGAAGAGCTGGTCGTACCGCACACCGTCAATACGATGCCGCTCGAGACCCTCAACGCCTACCGGCGCCTCGGCCGGCCCGAATTGCGCCTCGAGCGGCACATCGCCGAGGGCTGCGACACGCGCGAGGGCTTCGAGCGGCTCGAGGTCGATCTCGATGAGGTTGCCGTGCAGCTCGAGCGCGAGGGAGTCGCGAAATTCATCGAGCCTTTCGACCGCTTGCAGAAGTGGCTCGAGGACCGGCGCCACGGCCCGCGGCCGTCTTAGATGCCGGCGGCTTGCCTGGAGGGTTCAGGTGGAAATCGAGGCGGTACGCGAGAAGTTGCTCAAACGCAAGGATGAGCTGCGTCAGCGGGCGAGCGATGCGAGCGCCGACCTGCGGCACGAGGCGGACCCCCTGTCGGCCGACTTTGCCGAGCAGGTGACCCAGCGCGAGAACGACGACGTGTTGGGCGCGATCTCGCAATCCGCCCGGACCGAGCTGCAACAGGTCGACGCGGCGCTGCGCCGCCTCGCGCAGGGACGCTACACCACCTGCTCGGCGTGTGGGGCAGAGATCGAACCGGAGCGCCTCGCGGCCGTGCCCTACACCGATCGCTGTCGTGCGTGCGCGGAGGGAGCGCGTGGGGCGCCGGGACGGGGCCGGCCGGGCTGAAGAGCGCTACGGTGCCTGCCTCATGAGCACGGTGGCCTCGGGCGTCATCACCATCACCACCGACTTCGGACACCAGGGACCCTTCGTCGGTGTCATGAAGGGGTGCATCCTGACGCGCTTTCCCGCGGCGCGAATCATCGATCTCACCCACGAGATCGTGGTGCACTGGCCGGCGGAAGCCGGCTTCTGGCTCTCCCGGGCCTTCGGGTTCTTTCCGCCGGGCACCGTGCACATTGCGGTCGTTGATCCGGGCGTCGGGACTTCCCGCGACATCATCGCCGCGCACGCGGGCGGACATTTCTTTCTCGCGCCCGACAACGGGCTGCTGGCGCCGGTCGCCGCCCGCTGTCCCGGCGCGACGCTGGTGCGCCTCACCGCGGCGCGCCTGACGCGCTTCGGGGTGAGCCACCCGAGCGCCACCTTTCACGGCCGCGACATCTTTGCGCCGCTCGCGGCCGAGCTCGCTGCGGGGCGCTGCACGCCCGCGGATCTGGGCGAGAGCGTCGCTACGCTGGTCCCGGCGTGGGTCGACGACCCGACGGTGGATCGGGCCAGCGTGTCGGGTGTAGTGATCAGCATCGATCACTTCGGCAACCTCATCACCAACATCGACGCGGCGCTCATCGAGCGCTTCCGCCTGCCGGTGGTGCACGCGGGCAACCATGCCTTTGCGCTGCTGCGCACTTATGGGGACACGCGCCCCGGGGAGTACCTGGCGCTCATCAACTCCTTCGGGGTGGTCGAGATCGCCCGCGCGGAGCACAGCGCGGCCGAGAGCCTCGGCCTGAGCCGGGGTGCGCCGGTCGTGGTGCGGGACCGCACCGATCACGCTTAAGCCGGGCGCCGCCCGCGCGGGCACCGATGTGCGCGCTCGCCGGCCCGCCCTCTCGCCGGTCTGTCACCCCAGACGTGCCTCCCGCGCCCCTTGAGCGGCAAGGGTTGATCGGCGGCACGAATCGGCTATAGTTCGCAGCCTTGTACGGTGCCGTAATGGCACGTTACTCGTTGAATTACTTCAGGATTTGAGCCGCCAGATGTCGGAACGAGATAACGAGGGATTCGACCTCGACGAGGAATTCCTGAGCAGTCCGCCCGAGGACGGCACCGACTACGACCGGCTGCTCGATCGGGTGGACAAGCGCGTGCGCAATCAGGGCAAGCGCGGCAAGGCCGCCTGGAGTCGCCTGGAGGAAGTGCTGGCGGACAAGAAGCTCGAGAAGGATCTGCAGGACTTCGACGATGAGCTGTAGGCGAGCAAAAGCCACGCCTTTTGCTCGCCGCCGCTGAAACGGCCGCCGGCCCGTTTCTGCAAGTTGACAATGCGAGCAAGAGCCGCGCTTTGACCCGTACGCCCTCTGCCTGGATCGTGCTGAAATTCGGCGGCAGCAGCGTGGCGACGCCCGCCAACTGGACCAACATCGCGCGCGTCGCCGCCGAGCGCTGCGCCGGGGGCGCGCGCATCCTCATCGTGCACTCGGCCATCAGCGGCATCACCGATCGTCTGGAGCGGCTGCTCGACGCCGCGATCGGCCGGACCCAGGAAGCGGAGCTGGCGGCGATCGAGCAGCGTCACCGGCTGCTGGCGGAGCAGCTC
>JBOIAH010000173.1:0-2113 GCA_050739055.1 Steroidobacteraceae bacterium
GAGCCCGACAGCGCCTCGCTGAACACGGTCTTCTTGCGGTAATTCAGATCGCCGTCATCGATGTTGGGAGAGTACCCGCAGCCGCCATCGGCGATTGCCACCTGCCGGCAGTCGAGCCCCGAGACGCGCCAGCCCTGGCCATAGGCGATGGTCGTGTCCCAGCTGCCGCTCCAATCACCGGAAGCGCTCTGTAAGTTGACGGCGTACGCTGCGGGCGCGGCGCCCAGCGCCAGGCAGACCGCAGCCCCCAGGGCGGCCCGCAGCCCGTGACGCCCGGTGTGAACTTTGCTCATGTCTCCCCCGCTTCCCTAAAGGCTCAACGGCACGGTCCGACACTCAAGCGGCCTTCACCGGTCCAGCTGTTGCGCCCGAAGTTACCTCAGTGAATTGCTGTGCACCGCGTCTTGAAAGTACGCCGGGTTCTTGTTTGTTCCGCAACACAAAACCTGCGCGGTGAGTCTACGACTCGGCGACACGGGGCGGCAAGCCGTTTCACCCCGAGCGCAGGCAGGCGTCAGATGCTGTGGCGCAGGGGCTCGCTCAGCACCAGCTGTGCGTCCTGCGCCACACGCAGCAGGACCTCGTCGAACTCGAGATTGCCGCCCGCCCCGGCGCGGATCACGCCGCGCGTGCGCAGCAGCTCGATAAAATTGCGGAACAGGCTGCGGTCGAAGAATTCCGGCGCGTTCAGCCCGTGGAGCGAGACGCTGCGCTGCGCGCTGAGCTGACAGCGCTCCTCGAGTGCGGCCGGGGTGATCTCACCGCTGCCCGCCTTCAGCAGCTGCGCGATTGCCAGGCAGTAGCGCTCGATGATCTGCATGGTCGCCGGTGCGAGCAGCGCGAGCTGCGCGGCACGGGCAGAGCCTGGCGGCGGGCGCCGCCACTCACCCCCGCCCGGATCGGGTTCGATCAGACCCTGCTGCGCGAGACAGGCGAGTACCTGCGCCACGACCGCCGGCACCTCCGCCTCGCTCCAGCGCAGGAACAGCTCGGCGGCAATGTACGGATAGATCCGCCAGGCGAGGCGCTGGATGTCCCCGCTCGAGGCATGCGCGTTGCCCACGAACACGCACGCCACGAGCGACGGCAGCGCGAACAGGTGCAGGACGTTGTTGCGGAAGTAGGTGGCGAGCGCCGCACTCTCAGCGCTCATGCGCACGAGGTCGCCGCAGCGCTGCGGCTCGCGCCAGACCATGCGCAGACGCAGGCCGTAGGCGAGCATCTGCGGGGCGGTGAGGTCGGTCACCGTGACGCGCTCGCCGTAGGGAAATTCCGCGAGCAGGGCGCGATACAGCTCGAGCTGGCGCAGCAGGTCGTCCTCCGGCAGCGCCCGGCGCGCCGTGGCGAGCAGCGTGACGGCGAGCAGGTTGGCGGGCGTCACCGCGGCGGCCGCGTTGATGTTGCGCATGATGCGGCCGCTCAGCTCGTCGACCACCGGTGCGATCCAGGGCGTTCGGCTATCGTCCTCGATCGGGCGCACGCGCCACGCACCGTCGTGGGCATCCAGCAGCGCGCTGAGCGCGATCGGCTCGCCCAGGTTCACGTGCACCTGGCCGAAGCGCTGCCTCAGCACCCGCCACGAACGCATGAGCCCGAGCACGCTCTCCTTTTCCTTGGGCGCTCCGCCCAGCTCCCCGACGTAGGTCGCGCCCTCCACCAGGCGCTCGTAGCCGAAGTACACCGGCACGAACACCACCGGGCGCAGCGGATCGCGCAGGAAGCTGCGCACCGTCATGCTGAGCATGCCGGTCTTGGGCTGCAGCAGCCGCCCGGTGCGGCTGCGGCCGCCCTCGATGAAGTACTCGATGGGATGGCCGCGCGCCATGATCGCCGCCAGGTACTTCATGAACACCACGGTGTAGAGCGCATTGGCGCCGAAGCTGCGGCGGATGAAGAACGCCCCGCCCTTGCGCAGCAGGCGCCCGACGAGCGGCAGGTTGAGATTGATCCCGGCGGCGGTGTGCGGCACCGCATAGCCATGCACGTAGATCGCGTAGCCGAGCAGCAGGTAGTCCATGTGGCTGCGGTGGCAGGGCACGTAGACGATTTCGTTACCGCCGGACACCTGCTCGAGCGTGTCGCCGTGCCCGAACACCACGCCGTCGTACAGGCG
>JBOIAH010000174.1:0-2887 GCA_050739055.1 Steroidobacteraceae bacterium
GCTCATGGGCATCGTCGCCAAGAACTCGATCCTGCTGGTGGACTTCGCCATCGAGGAGATGCGCGCCGGCAAGGACCGCGTGACGGCGATCCTCGAGTCCGGTCACAAGCGCGCCCGCCCGATCGTCATGACGACGGTCGCCATGGTGGCGGGCATGATGCCGGTAGCGCTCGGGCTCGGCGGTGACACGGCCTTCAGGCAGCCGATGGCGATCGCGGTGATCGGCGGGCTCATCACCTCCACCGCGCTGACGCTGGTGATCGTCCCGGCGGCGTTCACGCTGGTCGACGACATCGAGCGCTGGCTCGCGCCGCGGGTCGGGCGCGTGCTGGTGCCGCAGCCGGCACCGCCCGGCCCGACGTCGCACCCCCGGCCGGTTGCCTAAAGGCGAATGCTGACCGAGGCCGCGCCCGCTAAGGCACCCGTCTCGGCTGACGCGCCGCCACCGCTCGCGCCCGGGCGCGCCGCCTGGTGGGTACGGCTGCTGTCGCGCATTCCGCTCACGGTGCTCTACGCTGTGGCGGGCCTCATCGGCTGGCTGGCGTTTCGCGTGGTGCCGTATCGCGCCCGCCTGGTGCACGGGAGCCTCGCGCTCGCGTTTCCGGACTTCACGCCGAGCGAGCTGCGCTCGGTCATGCGCCGCTACTACCGCGGCTTCGCGCAGATGCTGGTCGAGATCATCAAGGCGGCGACGCTCGCACCTGCGGAAATCCGCCGGCGCGTGGGCATCGTCAATCTCGAAGCGCCCCAGGCACTGCTGGCGCAAGGCCAGTCAGTGCTGCTCATCGCCGCGCATCAGGGCAACTGGGAATGGATGCTGCTCGCGCTGTCCGTCGAGCTCGGCTATCCGCTCGATGCGGCCTACAAGCCCCTGGTGAACGACTGGGCGGAGCGCGAGATGAAGAAGCTGCGCAGCCGCTTCGGCTGCCGCCTGGTGCCGGCGCAGGACCTGCTGCCCGACATCATCAGACGCCACGGCCGGGTACGCGCCGTCGCCATGGTCGCGGACCAGGAACCGACCCGCAGCGAGCACAAGTACTGGACGCGCTTCCTCAACCGCGACACGGCGTTCTACCTGGGACCGGAGGAGATCGCGCGGGTGACGCGCTTTCCGGTGTTCTTCATCGCCATGCGCCGCCGCGCGCGCGGCTACTACGAGATGGAGTTCCTGCCGCTCCCGACCCCCGAGCAGGCGTTGCCTGCCGGCACGCTCACCGAGCGCTACGCGCGCCTGGTGGAGGAGCAGATCCGCGCCGCGCCCCCCGACTGGCCGTGGTCGCACAAGCGCTGGAAGCTGAAGAAATCGGTGTACCAGGGCCGCTCGCGCCGCGTCCAGTGACGCTGCGCACCGGCCACCGGCCGGTTGGCCTGCTGACAGGGCCCGCGGGCACCGCCAGCCAATCAAATCAATTGCTCGCTTGAACCGGCCTTCTGAGCAAGCGGGCAAAGGTCAGGTCCTTTGCCCGCGGCCCCTCAACTAATTCCCGAGGTCGATGCGGCCAAACACCCCGTCGGCGCCCCGAGCGATCCCGGCTGCGAAAAACAGCGCCGTCGCCGGCTGGTTGGCGGCGCCATTACCGAAGGCGATGCCCCGCAGGCCGGGTGTCGCGATCGGCCGCCCAGTCGCGTCACTGACGCTGCCGATGAAAGCGCCGCTCATCGCGTCGAAGGCGTTGATCACACCATCGCCGGAGTTGCCGATGAGCAAAGCGTCGCCCAGCGAACCGAAGTTCGCCGGCGCGAGCGCGATTCCCCACGGCGCATTCAAGGCGCCCCCCGCGCCGATCAGGTGCTTGAGCAGAGTGCCGTGGGTATCGAACACGTTGACCAGGCCAAGCCCCGCTCCGTCGGCACTATTGTGCGTGCCGGCCAGCTGCCTGGCATAAGTCACGTAAATCAACGTTTGATTGTGAATGCGGACGGCCTGGATGCCGAATGGTGCGAAGCCTGCAGGCAGCGCTGCGTCCCTGAAGCCGCCGGCCGTCGTCACTCGGGCGAAGCTGCTGTCGAAGACGTCAACCGCGTTGTTGTGAAAATCCGCGGCGTACAGAAGATTCGCGCTGCCGTTGTTCGCAATCGCCAGGCCGGTGAACACCGCGCCACCGGCGCCATCGTCAAACACGATCAAGGCGCGGGTCGCATCGACGCTGGGTGCCCAGGCGGCAATCGTGCCGCCCTCTCCGGCAAAGATGAAAGTGGCGGGCGCGGAGGCGCCATCGTGAGTCACGACGAAATCGGTCGTGCCGTTAAAGACGAGCCCGGTGGGATTGGCGCTGCCGCTCAGGCCCGCCGGGACGGCCAGCGCCGGTGCGTGCACTCCCGAGCCCTCAAAACGTGTCGAGGTCTGAGTGCCATTGTTGGCGACCCGGACGGGAGCATTCGGCGCGAAGGCGAGCCCCCAGGGGTTGACCAGGTGCTTATCCGTCGCGGCCGCCATCACCGACCCATCGGACATCAGTGCGCTCACGGTGAAGGCGCTGGACCCCATCGAGGCGGCCATCGCGGTGACCGTAAGCGTCGCGTTGTATGTGGTGCTCATGCCGTAGGCACCGCCGGAGCACACCAACGTATAGGTGTAAGTGCCAGCCGGGGACGGACTCACTGACTGGGTGCCACTTGCGGGCTTCATGCCCGTCCAGGCCCCACTCGCGGTGCATGCCGTCCCGTTCGTCGACCAGGTGAGGGTCGCGCTTTGGCCGACCGCGATGCTGGTCGGCATGACACTGAAGGTCACGCTAGCCGGCGGTGTGCCGCCGGAGCCGCCGCCATAGCCACCGCCGCCGCAGGCGGTGAGGATCGCGGCGGCTGTGCCGCCCAACAGACAGAGCGCCGCAACGGCGCGTGTGAAACTCAGAGTGTGTCTCATGGCAAGCCCCTCATGTTCCCG
>JBOIAH010000175.1:0-3825 GCA_050739055.1 Steroidobacteraceae bacterium
CACCAATTCCTGGCAGTCCCCTGAAGGGCCGCCCGCGCGGGCGGGGCCCGGATGGCGAGCGAGGACTGACTCGAGCCTCTCCAGCGCTTCGCAGCCGCGGCCTCGCCCGGCGAGCGCCTCATTCACCGCGCCGCGCGCCGGGTCATCGGCGGGAAGCCGCGCGTACAGCTCAGCGAGCCGCTCATCGCGCGCATCGAACCGGGCAAGCACGCCACCCAGGTATTCGACACAGGCCTGTCCGAACGCCTCGAGCACCGAGCCGCCCGGTGCAGCGTGCGGGCCGGCCTGGGTGAGGGCGCCCGCCCAGGCGCTGACGACGGCCATCGCGTGCTGGCGCTCGGCGGCGAGCTGGTTGCGGATGAGCCGGATCTCGTTCACGGGCGCTCTCGGTGCACAAACGCATGAATCTCGGCGACGATGGACAAGGCCACCGATTCGGGCGCGCGCCCGCCGAGCGGCAGGCCGATCGGCGCGCGCAGGCGCGAATGCAGCAGTGCCGCCTCGGCACCCAGGTCCGCGAGCAGCTTGTCGCGGCGCGCCGCGGGTCCGAGAAGTCCGACGTAGGCAATGCGGGTGCGGGCGAGGCCCCGCAGATAGGCCAGATCCGAGAGCAGGTGATGACTCATCACCACGGCAGCGTCAAAGGACTCAAGATCCACGACGCCGGACAGTAGATCGGGCGCGGGGGTGAGGACCACGCGCTCGGCGGATGGGAAGCGGCTGCCGACGGCGTATGCCGGCCGGTGATCGACCAGCGTCACCTTCCAGCCAAGCCGTGCGGCCAGGTCGACCACCGGGGCGACGTCCGGTCCGGCACCGAGCAGCACGATCCGCGGCGGCAGGGCGAGCGGCACTGCGCACAATTTCCACGAGCCCCGCTCGTCCCCGACGGTGGTTGCCTGCCCGGCGGCGCTCGCCTGCGTGAGCGCTGCCTGTACCAGCGCGCTGCGCAGCGGCGCCGGCGTCCCGGCTCCGCCGGGCAATGCGACGCTCCCGACCGGCACCCCGGCGAGCGTCGATTCGAGCACCACGCCGATTGCCGTGGCGCGGTGTGCAGCCAGGCAGCGCGCGAGGTGATCGAGGGGTTGCCAGCCGCGCTCCGGGCCGACGCGCAGCAGCAGGATCTGCATCGCGCCTTCGCAGCCCAGGCCCAGCCCCCACAGCAGGTCATCGGGGCCGCGCGTGTCGTAGCGCACGATGCGCGCGTCGCCCGTCTCGATGACCGCGCGGGCGTGCTCGCCCAGATCGCCCTCCAGGCACCCGCCCGACAGCAGGCCCGCGTAATCGCCCCCGGCGGCGACGAGCATCAGGGCGCCGGGCTTGCGATAGGTCGAGCCGGCGACTTCCACGAGGATGCCGAGCGCGAGCGCCTTGCCGGCGGTGCGCTCGCGTTCGAACAGGGGCAGCAGGGGGCCGAGGGATGCTTCCACGCGGGCGCAATTATGCCAGCCTCCTGCCGGCGGCGCTCCGCATGACCGGCGGCAGCGCAGCGCGAACGCCCGTTGCGTGCACCGGGGCGCCTTCAGTACAGTCGCCCCGCGTCTCCTTGCTTCCCAAGAATCCCAATTCGATGATCAAGGCCGACCCTTACGTGGTGCACAAGTTCGGGGGGTCGAGCGTCGCCGACGCCGACTGCTTCGGCAAAGTCGCCGCCATTCTCGAATCGCTTCCGGCACCGCGGCTGGCAGTCGTACTATCCGCGTGCCGCGGCGTCACGGATGCGCTGCTGCGCCTGGTCGCGCTCGCCGAGCGCCAGGACGAGAGCTATCGCGCGGAGCTTGCGCAGCTGCGCACGCGCCATGCGGCGATCGCACAGCAGCTGCTCAGCGCCGAGTCCGCCCGGCTGTACCTCGCCGGCTTCGACCGCGATTGCCACGACCTGCAAGGGGTTCTGCACTCGGTCAAGCTCACGCGTGCCGCGGCCCGCAACGTGAGTGATCTCATCGCCGGCTACGGTGAGCTGTGGTCGACGCGCCTGTTCCAGCGCTTTCTCGAGGAGCGCGCGCGGCGTGCCGGTCCGGTCGTGTGGATCGATGCCCGGCGGGTGGTGATCGTCGAGTGGGGGCCGCTCGGTCCCGCCATCCAGTGGGCCGAATCGCGCGCCAACCTCCAGGGGCTCATCCCGGGGGATTTCACCGGCACGCTGGTCATCACCGGCTTCATCGCCGCCGACCGGCGCGGAGTGCAGACCACCCTCGGGCGCAACGGCAGCGACTTTTCGGCGTCGATCTTCGGGGCATTGCTCCAGGCTGCGGAAATCCACATCTGGACCGATGTCGACGGGGTATTGTCCGCCGATCCGCGCCGGGTGCCGCACGCGACGGTGATCGACTCGCTGTCGTACCACGAGGCGATGGAGCTGGCGTACTTCGGCGCCAAGGTCATCCACCCGCAGACCATGGCGCCCGCGGTCGGGGACGCGATCCCGATCCGGATCCGCAACACCTTCGCACCGCACAAGTTGGGCACGCTGATCTGCGCGCAGCCCGCCTCTGCGCTCCCGGTCAAGGGCATCACCAGCATCGAGCGCGTGGCGCTGATCAACCTGGAAGGCACCGGCATGATCGGCGTGCCCGGGACGGCGCACCGCCTGTTCGGAGCGCTGCGCGAGGAGGGGATTTCCGTCATCCTGATCTCCCAGGGCAGCTCCGAGCACTCCATCTGTTGCGCAATCCCGCAGGAGCAGGCGGAGCGCGCCGCGGCCGTGACCCGCCGCGCCTTCGAGCGCGAGCTCGCCGAGGGGCAGATCCAGAGCGTAGGTCTCGATCCGGATCTCGCGATCCTCGCCGTGGTCGGCGACGGCATGGCGGGGACCCCGGGCGTGGCCGCCAAGGTGTTCGGCGCTCTGGGCACCTCCGGCGTCAACGTGCGCGCCATCGCGCAGGGGGCCTCGGAGCGCAACATTTCCGTGGTCGTCGAAGGCCGCAGCGCCACCCGCGCGCTGCGCGCGGTGCATGCCGGAGTGTACCTCTCGCCGCACACGCTCTCGATCGGAGTGATCGGCCCGGGGACCGTGGGGCGCGTGTTTCTGGACCAGCTCGCCTCGCAAAGCGCCCGGCTGCGCGAGGAGTTCCGGCTCGACCTGCGCCTGCGGGGGGTGCTCGGCTCGCAGCGCATGCTGCTCGCCGACGCCGGCCTCGCCCCGGAGGAGTGGCGCGAGCAATACGAGCGGCGCGGCGCGGCGGCCGACATCGACGCTTTCCTCGAGCACGTGCGCGTGGATTACCTGCCGCACACGGTGCTGGTGGACTGCACGGCGAGCGCGGCCATCGCCGGCCGCTACGCCGACTGGCTGGCGGCCGGCATCCACATCGTGACGCCGAACAAGCAGGCCAACAGCGGCCCGCTGGCTTTTTATCGCCGCCTGCGCGAGGCGCGCCGCAGCGGCGCCTCGCACTACCTGTACGAGGCCACGGTCGGGGCGGGGCTGCCGGTGGTGCACACGCTGCGCGACCTGCGCGAGACCGGCGACGAGGTCACGAGCGTCGAAGGCATCCTTTCGGGCACGCTCGCCTACCTTTTCAATGTCTTCGACGGGCGCGCGAACTTCTCGGATATCGTGCGCGACGCGCGCCAGCGCGGCTATACGGAGCCCGACCCGCGCGATGATCTGTCGGGCACCGACGTGGCGCGCAAGCTGATCATCCTGGGGCGCGAAATGGGGCTCGACCTGGAGCTTGCCGACGTGACGGTGGAGAGCCTCGTGCCCGCGGAGCTCACGAGCGGCTCGATCGAGGAATTCATGACGCGCTTGCCGCGCTACGACGCCGTCATGCGCGAGCGCCTGGAAGGTGCCCGTGCGCGCGGCAAGGTGCTGCGCTACAT
>JBOIAH010000176.1:0-2159 GCA_050739055.1 Steroidobacteraceae bacterium
GGCGAGCACGTCGAGCGCGGCGAAGTGATCGAGGAGGGCGAGCCGAACCCGCATGACATCCTGCGCCTGCAGGGTGTCGCGGCGCTCGCCAACTACCTCACGCGCGAGATCCAGGATGTGTATCGGCTCCAGGGCGTGAAGATCAACGACAAGCACATCGAGGTCATCGTCCGGCAGATGCTGCGCAAGGTCGAGATCAAGGATTCGGGCGACTCGACGCTGCTCAGGGGCGAGCAGCTCGAGCGCGCGTGCGCGATCGAGCTGCTCGCCGCGCAGCAGGCCGGTGTCGCCGGAAGCGAGCACCTCTGTCTTGCGCAGCATCTGCCGGATGATGACCTCGATGTGCTTGTCGTTGATCTTCACGCCCTGCAGGCGGTAGACGTCCTGGATCTCGCGCACCAGGTAGTTGGCGAGCGCCTCGACGCCCTGCAGGCGCAGGATGTCGTGCGGGTTCGGCTCGCCGTCGGCGATCACCTCACCGCTCTCGACCGTCTCGCCTTCGAACACGTTCAACTGGCGCCACTTCGGAATCAGCTCCTCGTACTTCTCGCCGTCGTCGGAGGTGATGATCAGGCGCCGCTTGCCCTTGGTCTCCTTGCCGAAGCTCACCGTGCCGGACTTCTCCGCCAGGATGGCCGGGTCCTTGGGCTTTCGCGCCTCGAACAGATCCGCGACCCGCGGCAGGCCGCCGGTGATGTCGCGGGTCTTGGAGGACTCCTGCGGAATGCGCGCGATGACATCGCCCACCGAGGCGCGCGCCCCGTCCACCAGGCTCACGAGCGCCCCCGGAGGCAGGGTGTACACCGCCGGGATCTCGGTGTTGGCGAAGGTCACTTCCTTGCCCTTGCCGCTCACCAGCTTGATGGTCGCCCGCAGGTCCTTGCCGCCGCGCTGCTTGGTATCGAGCACCACGATGCTGGACAGCCCGGTCACTTCATCGACCTGCGAGGTGACCGTGAGTCCGTCGACGAAGTCCTGGAACTTCACGAAGCCCGCGACCTCGGTGATGACCGGATGGGTATGCGGATCCCAGGTCGCCACCACCTGGCCGGCGGCCACGGTCGCGCCTTCCTTGACGCTGATCATGGCGCCGTAGGGGATCTTGTAGCGCTCGCGCTCGCGGCCGAAGTCATCGACCACGCCGAGCTCGCCCGAGCGCGACACCGCCACCAGGTGCCCCTTCTCGTGCGGCACCGTCTTCACGTGGTGGAAGCGGATCACGCCCTTGTTGCGCACTTCGACGCTGCTCGCCGCCGCGGCCCGGGAGGCCGCGCCGCCGATGTGGAAGGTGCGCATGGTGAGCTGCGTGCCGGGCTCGCCGATCGACTGCGCGGCGATGACGCCCACCGCCTCGCCGATCGAGATCGGCCGGCCGCGCGCGAGATCGCGCCCGTAGCAGTGCGAGCACACGCCGTAGCGCGTCTGGCAGGTGATCGGCGAGCGCACCTTGATCTGGTCCACGCCCTCCTGCTCGAGCAGCCGCACCATCTTCTCGTCCAGCAGCGAGCCGTTCGCGATCAGCACTTCCTTGCCGCCGGGCTTGACGATGTCCTCGGCCAGCACGCGCCCCAGCACGCGCTCCCCGAGTGCCTCCACCACGTCCCCGCCCTCGACGAGCGGCGCCATGGCAAGGCCATTGGTGGTGCCGCAGTCGACCTCGGTCACGACCAGGTCCTGCGCCACATCCACCAGACGCCGGGTGAGGTAGCCGGAGTTCGCGGTCTTCAGCGCCGTGTCGGCGAGTCCCTTGCGGGCGCCGTGGGTGGAGATGAAGTACTGCAGGACGTTCAGGCCCTCGCGGAAGTTCGCCGTGATCGGAGTCTCGATGATCGAGCCGTCGGGCTTGGCCATGAGGCCGCGCATGCCGGCGAGCTGGCGGATCTGCGCCGCCGAGCCGCGCGCCCCCGAGTCGGCCATCATGAAGATGGAGTTGAAGGACTTCTGCTTGTGGTGCGCGCCCTTGTGGTCGGTCGCTTCCTCCGAGCCGAGCTTCTCCATCATCGCCTTCGCCACCTGGTCGTTGGCCCGCGACCAGATGTCGACCACCTTGTTGTAGCGCTCGCCGACGGTGACCAGGCCCGAGGTGTACTGGCTTTCGATCTCCTTCACCTCGTTTTCGGCGGCCTGGATCATGTCGTGCTTCTGCGTCGGGATGCGCA
>JBOIAH010000177.1:0-2859 GCA_050739055.1 Steroidobacteraceae bacterium
GTCATAATACGGGCCGCTGCCAGGGGTGAGGGCCGATCATGATCACATTCCATGCAGGGAGCTGTGCAGGAAGAGTCGCGCTGCTCGCCGCGCTGCTGATACTCGGGGCCTGCAGCCGCGAGCAGCAGGACTGGCGCTCGGCGGAAGCCGCCGGGACTCTCGAAGCCTACGGGCGCTTCGTCGAGCAGCACCCGGGCAGCGAGCTCGCGGCCCAGGCGCGCGCCCGGGTAGCGGACCTTCAGGAAGACATCGACTGGCAGCACGCCCGCAAGGTCGCTACCGTCGATGTGTATCGGGAGTTTCTTACCCGGCACCCGGCCGGCAAGTGGTCCCAGGAAGCGCGCATCCGCATGGAGAGTTTCGCGCTCGGTTCCATGCCGCGGATCGGGTCGCAGCCTCCCGCGGAGGCAGCGTCGCGGCAGTCCGGCGTGCGCATGCTGCAGCTGGCGAGCGCCGCCCGTGCAACTGCGCAAGCCGCGGCCGGGACCCCTGCGCAGGCACCGCCCGCGGACTCCCCGCTGCGAATGGCCGCGGCCCCGGCGGGCACCGGCACGGCGGCCCGTGCCAACGGCTACGCCGTGCAACTCGGCGCGTATGGAACCCAGGCGGGCGCCGACCGCGCATGGCAGCGGCTGCAGACGCGCTTTGGGGCGCAGCTATCCGGCCTTTCAGCGCGCGTGGTCACTGCCGACACCGCGACGGGACAGCTCTACCGTCTGCAGGCCCCGGCCGCCGGCGAGGCCCAGGCGCGTGCGATCTGCGACTCCCTGAAGCAGCAGTCGCAGGCCTGCGTTCCGGTAGCGCCGCACTGACGCCTGACTCTGCTGCCCTTCGCTCCAAAGTGACAATTCGCGTCACCTGCCCTGGGGCGAGGGGCGCGCATTAACTATATGTTTTTATGTGATTTTAGCCTCTGGCACGGCCCTTGCTCCCTATTGCATGCGGTGGGTCGATTGATTCGCCGCAGGTTCGACGGATCTGCGCCCTCAATGGTGCGTTCCCCGACCGGAGTTGCGAACAACTTCCCCGTGTTCGCTCCTGCGCGCCGCGACGCGATTTCCCCCGCTTCGCGGCGCTTTTTTTATACCTTATTGGCGGAAAGGCCCTGCGGGCCTTTCCGCAGGCCCACCGAGCAACGCGCTCGAACTCGCGGGCAAGAGGCGTGACTCTTGCCCGCGCATGGCAGGCCGGTTGCCGCGGCGGATGGCAGGCCGTTTGGCGAGGCGCGAGGGAGGGGGCCTGCGGCCCTTGCAGGCGAAGCCTCGTTAGAATTTAGAGGTTGAGGAGGGCGGCGCGGGGCTCCATAACAGCGTTCATGGAATACCGGGACTACTACCAGATTCTGGGTGTGCAGCGGGCCGCGAGCGCGGAGGAGATCAAAGGCGCCTACCGGCGGCTGGCGCGCAAGTTCCACCCGGACGTGAGCAAGGAGCCGAACGCGGAGACCCGCTTCAAGGAGATGCAGGAGGCGTACGAGGTTCTCAGGGATGCCGAGAAACGCGCGGCCTACGATCAACTCGGCAGCGAGTGGAAATCCGGGCAGCAATTCCGGCCGCCGCCGGACTGGGGGAGCGGCTTCGAGTTCCGGGGGGGCGGCGGCGGGCGACCGGGGCGGGGAGCACATCGCGCCGGAGCGGCCGGCGCCGCGACCGGTCACGATGGCAATTTCGACGAGCAGGGCTTCAGCGATTTCTTCTCGTCGCTGTTCGGGGGCGGCACGCCGTTCGCCGCTGCGGGCGCGCGCGGCGGGCGCGACCATCACGCGCGCATCGACATCGACCTCGAGGAGGCTTTTGGCGGCTCGACCCGCACCCTGGAGCTCAGGCGTCCCGGGCTCGGCCCCGATGGCACGCTCGAAGTCCGCACTCACACGGTCCGCGTCACCCTTCCCCCCGGCGTGACCGACGGCCAGCTCATCCGCCTCGCGGGCCAGGGTGAGGCCGCGGCCAGCGGCGGCACGGCCGGCGATCTTTATCTCGAAGCCCACATCCTGCCGCACCGGCTCTACCAGGTGGATGGCCGGGACCTGACACTCACGCTGCCGGTGGCGCCGTGGGAAGCCGCTCTGGGCGCGTCGGTCACGGTGCCGACGCTCGCCGGTCCGGTCGAGATGCACATTCCGGCCGGGGCCCAGTCCGGCCAGAAGCTGCGGCTGCGCGGCCGGGGCTTGCCTGGTAGTCCCGCCGGCGATGAGTACGTGCAGCTCAAGGTGGTCCTGCCGTCTGCGAGCTCGGCGGAAGCGAAGCGCTTGTACGAGCAGATGCGCGCCGAGCTGCATTTCGATCCGCGCGCCGACTTCACGAGGTAACCCATGACACGGACCACTCATCTGCTTGAGGCCCAGGTGCTCGGCGAGAGCGACTGGATTGCCGTAACCGAGGTCTGCCGGCTGTGCCGCATCGATGTCAGCGCCGCACGGGAGCTCGCCGAACTGGGCCTCGTGTCACCGCGCGAGGCCGCCGCCGGGGAATGGGAGTTTCCGGCGACGGCCCTGCCGCGCCTGCGCGTGGTGGGGCGACTGATGCGCGATCTGGGCGTGAACGTGAGTGGTGCGGTGCTGGCGGTCGAGCTGCTCGAGGCGCGACGCGAGCTCGAGCGGCGCGTCCGCAGGCTCGAGCGGCTGGTCACAGACTAAGACTAAGCTAAGGGGCGATGAGTCCGCCCGCGCTCGCGCGGCGCCTTGAGGCTCACTGGCCGAAGCTCTGCGCGTGCCGCAGCCATTTCTCCTCGGCGGCTGTGCTGTCACGCTGCAGGAGCCGGTTGCGGTGCGGAAAGCGGCCGAAGCGCTCGATGATCGAGCGATGGCTCTCGGCCGCGCGCACCACGCCTTCGAAAATGCTGCGCAGCTCGCCGGGCGCC
>JBOIAH010000178.1:0-6280 GCA_050739055.1 Steroidobacteraceae bacterium
CTGGGCACGCCTGCCGTACGAGTTCCTCGACCACGTCTCGCGGCGCATCGTCAACGAGGTGCCCGGCATCTCGCGCGTGGTGTACGACATCTCGGGCAAACCGCCCGCGACCATCGAGTGGGAGTGACGGAATCCCGTCATCGGTAGATGTTGTATAGGGCAAACGCTATCGGGACGGTGTCAAGAAAGAGCAGGTTGGCCCGGATGCGTTTGCCAGTCGCGTGTCCAATGTAGCGAGTGGCAGATTGAGCGCTTCGGCAACGGCGACATACCAAGCATCGTAACTGGTAACCGTATGCCGGAGCTGCCAGACGCGATCTGCGAACGGGTCAAATGGAAACTGTTCAAGTTTGAGCTGCATCAAATCTTCGTGCGCTGCGTTTGCTTCCGATGTTGCGATGTGCTTTGCCAACTCAAGTCGACGTAAGACGTTAGAGGCTTCGGCGCGCGCCAGTTCTGGTGTATGAAGGGAGCCGCTCGCGATAATTTCCTCAGCCCAAGCGCCCTCTCGACCGACGTCGACTATTGCCGCCACCAACACCGACGAATCCACGACGACGCTCAACGTCGGTCACTGTCGCGAAGTTCTAGTATTGTTCCGGAAGCGATATGGGACTGGGACGCCCGCTTGCGCCTGCGTACCTGTTCAAGCCAGTTCTCTATCGACGGGCGCTCAGCGAGTCGTTCAAGTTCAGCGCGCAAAAACTCCTGCATAGACTTGCCCTGCAAGGCCGCGCGACTGGCAAGCTCATCACGGACCCGCTTCGGAACATTGCGAATGGTCAACTGGATAGGCATGCCTGCATAATGCCAGCGATGCAGACATTATGCAACAGCGCGGCGTACCAATACGGGCCCCGGCGGCACCGGTAAACCAGTGCGTATCAGCGGTTACGAGGAATGGGGATTCGGCGTCGATGGCCGCCAACTGAAGGCCGGCTCCACAAGTCAGAAGTAGCGACCCCAGCGTTTGCGGAATGATTTTCCCGTACTCTATGCCATGAAAAGTCAGTGACCACAGGCTGAATTTTCATGGTAATGTTCCGTTATGATAGATCGTGCCTTGCATGTGCAGCGGATCACCGGCCTCTTGAAGCGGTTTCCCGTTGTAGCAATCCTCGGCGCGCGCCAAGTTGGGAAAACGACGCTCGCAAGCCTGATTACACCTTTTGTCAGCGATCACAGCATCCGATTTGATCTAGAGAGTCCAGCTGATCTCGCGCGGCTCGCCGACCCGATGCTTGCGCTTCACAGGCTGACAGGCATCGTGGTGCTGGATGAAGTGCAGCGCCGTCCCGAGTTATTCCCGGTGCTGCGCGTGTTGGCAGATCGCAGGCCCGTGCGCGCGCGGTTTCTCGTCTTGGGCAGCGCGGCGCCTGACCTTCTCCGGCAAAGCTCTGAGTCGCTCGCGGGTCGCGTTGCTTACTACGAGTTGCCTGGGCTGGCGCTGCGGGAAGTGGGTGCCGAGCGGGGGGATCGTCTCTGGATTCGCGGTGGGTTTCCCAAGTCCTTCCTGGCACACTCGGATCGTGAGAGTCTGGAATGGCGGCTGTCGTTCATTCGAACGTTTCTCGAGCGCGATCTGCCGGCGCTCGGTGTGAGTATCGCGTCAGACACCATGCGGCGCTTCTGGTCCATGCTCGCTCATTACCATGCGCAGCTCTGGAACGCCTCGGAGATGGGCCGTTCGTTCGGAGTTGCAGATACGACGGTTCGCAACTACCTCGACAAGCTGACCGATGCGCTCGTCGTGAGGCAACTAAAGCCCTGGCATGAGAATCTCAGCAAGCGTCAGGTGAAAGCGCCAAAGACATACATCCGCGATTCGGGGTTGCTGCATGCACTGCTCAATCTTGCGACACAGCGAGATCTGGAGGGTCATCCCAAGCTCGGTGCCTCTTGGGAGGGCTTCGTCATCGATCAGATCGTGCAGCAGTTGGGTGTGCACCCAGAAGAGACATACCATTGGCGAACGCATCAGGGTGCTGAACTCGACCTGCTCATCGTTCGCGGTGCACTGAGACTCGGCTTCGAGGTAAAACGCACTGTTGCGCCAGCATTGACGCCCTCGATGCGCTCGGCAATGCAGGATCTGAAGCTTAAATCTCTGACCGTGGTGCACGCGGGTAATGAGACGTTTCCGCTGTCGAAGCAGGTGCAAGCGGTCGCGCTCGATGATTTGTTGAAGACCATGAAGTCACTCCGTTGAGCTGACTATCCGAGTACAACCAGTCCGTAACCAACCTCAACGTCACGGTAGTGCACAACACCTACAACGAGACGGTCATCAACAACGTCACGGTCAACCGCGTGAGCTACAACGGCGGAGCCGGGGGAATCGCTGCGGCGCCGACTCCCCAGGAGCGAATGGCTGCCCGGGAGCAGCACGTGGCGCCGACCCCGGTGCAGACCCGCCACGTGCAGCGGGCGGCCGGCAACCCGGCGCTGCTCGCCCGGAACAACGGCGGCCGCCCGTCCATTGCCGCGACTCCGCGCCCTTCCGCGTTCAACGCGCCCGGCGCGGTGGGCGCGCACGGCGCCGCGCCCCCGCCGCCGCATGCGCCCGCGATGGCGCACGCCAACCGGCCCAATGGCGCGCCCGCGGTAGCGCACGCCAGCCGGCCCAGTGGTGCGCACGCCGGCCACGGTTACGGCAAGCCCCCGGCGGCGAGGGCCAAGGCCGCGAAGCCGCATCCCAAGACGCAGCCGCAGAAGGGCAAGCACGCACCGGAAACCGCCCGGCGGTAGGACTCAGGGCGTCGCTGCGGCCTCGACCGGTACCCCAACCTGCCGGCAGATGCTGTCGAACTCAGGGGCGGTACGCAGCGGATCCCAGCGTGGCTCGACAGCGAGAAAAGTCAGCCGCACGTCGCGCTCTTCGAGAGACTGCTGAAGCGCCTCGAACGCACCCTGACGCTCGCCGCGCCCCAACAGTACCAACGCCCGGTGCAGGGGAGGAACGTAGCGACGGCGGGCGCGGACTTCGAGTTCGCGCAGGACCCGGCGCGCCTGGGAGACGTTTCCCGACACGCCGAGTGTGTAGCCTCTGAGCCCCACCGCCTCGGTGTTGCCGGAGGAATAGCGCTGCGCCTTGAGGAATTCGCCGAGCGCGTGCCGGAACTGGCGCCGCACGCCCAGAATCTTGCCGCGGACGATGCGTGCCACCCAGAAGCGCGGCGTCAGCTCCAGTACCCGCTTTACGGGCTCGGTCGCCTCATCATAGCGGCGCGCGTTGTAGAGCAACTGCGCTTCGTGAGTATTCAGGATGGCCGAAACGGGATCGAGCCGGCGTGCCGCGCGGATTTCCGGAATGGCTTCGGCGTGCCGTCTGAGATTGGAATGCAGGTGCGCCAGGAACATGCGGGCTGCGGAATCGCTGGGATTCAACGAGCAGGCCCGGCGAAACTCCCGCTCCGCCGCCTGCCAGTCCCAGTCGAACCAGAAGTGTACGATGCCGCGCGCCAGGTGGGCGTCGGGAAGCTTCGGGTCGAGCGCCAGGGCCTGCTCGCTCGCCTGGCGCGCCTGCGGGAAGCAATCGCGCGGGCGCAGGTCGCTCGTGATGGCCAGCGTTGCGTGGCATCTCGCGAGGCCCGCCCAGGCCGGCGCGTAGCCTGAATCCAGCGCGAGCGCGCTCTCGAAGTGGTGGATGGCGCGGCGGATCGTGGGCGCCGTGCGCTGCTCCGCCAGGTAACGGCCGCGCAGGTGCAGGTCGTAGACTTCAGGATCCAGCGGCGCAGACGGGGCGGCAGCCGCCGCGAATTTCAGGCGGATCTTCTCCGCAACGGCCTTGGCCACCTCCGCCTGCAGCCGCAGTACGTGGCCGAGGGGCCGGTCGAAGGTCTCGGCCCACACGTGGGTCTGATCCTTCACGCTGATCAACTGCAGCGCGATTCGCACCCGGTTGCGCTCGTGCCGGGCGCTGCCTTCGATCACGTAGTCCACGCCGAGTTCGGCGCCGATCTGCGCGATGCTCTTGCGAGTTCCCTTGTAGCGCAGCACCGACGTGCGCGCGATGACGCCCAGCTCCTGCGGCGAGAACCGGCCCAGCTCGCTGATGAGCTGCTCCGTGAGACCATCGCTGAAATAGTCCTGCCGCGATTCGCCGCTGAGGTTCTCCAGCGGCAGCACCGCCAGCATGACGCGCCGGGGTGTTTCCTCCTGTGGCGCCGCGTTCGGGCGCGTGTCCGGCGGTGCCGGCAGCCCGATGAACCGGTATCCCTTGCGGGCCACGGTCTCGACGAAGCGCGGCTTCGCGGGACGGTCTCCAAGGGCGCGCCGTATCTTGCGGATCGCCGTATAGAGAGCGGCTTCCGTCTCGATGACGACGTCTCGTCCCCACACCTCCTGAACCGCCTCTTGGTGCGTGACCAGCTTCATCGACCGTCTGACCAGCAGCAGCAGCAGCTCGAGCGGCGTGCGATCGAGCTTGATGCGGCGCCCGGCGCGGCGCAGCTCGAAATTCTCCGGGTCGAGCTCGAACGGTCCGAAACAGTAGATCCCAGCGGTCAAATGCCTCTCCTCCGATGCGCGGCGCCGGCCTGCAGCTTAGGCGAGAAGCCGCTCCGCCAGACACAAAAATCTCAGGAATGTTTCAGGCGCGCTTCAGGACTTCGCGGCGCGCTCCGCGGTAGCTTGAGGGCGTCGTAGCCACACAACTTCCACAGGAACTTATGAACAAATGGCACTCGCAAGCGCTGCTGGGAGCGCTGCTGCTCACCAGCGCGCTGCCGGGGGCGGCCCTCGCCCAAAGCACCGACAACGATGGCTGCTCGAACGCCACTCTCTCGGGGGACTACGCCTTTACGATCAACGGCCAGGTGTTCCCTCCGGGCATGCCGGTGGTCACGCGTGACGGGGTCGCCATGACCCATTTCGACGGCAAGGGCGGCCTCACGCAGGTCGATTTCGTCATGCAGTACCCGGACAAGATGGGAGGCTCGTCCCCGGTGCCCGGCGAACCTGATGGCGTGACCGGTTTCAACACCGGCGAGGGGGGCAAGTACACGGTGTTCGAGGGTTGCAGCGGCGAGATGGAGATTGACTTCCCCCCGATCGGCATGGGCGGAGCCGTGATCAAGGCGAGGTTCGTGCTGGGTGACGGCGGGCGCAGCATCCACACCACGGTCTACTGGGCCCAGCCCCCCCATGCGGCCGGGCCCGTTCCAGCCGTGATCCATAGCGAGGGACGAAAGCTCCGCGGCCTGTTGCTTTTCTAGACCGCTCATTCCCGCGTACGGTCCGGCGCTCTGTTCCTGGGCCTGGGTGCGCGCCTCGCGTGGTCGCACCGCGGCTGACGCCGCACTTTAGCGGTGCCGCTTCACCCGCCCGCGCCGCGTCCCATCTGAGCGGGGCTTCACGCGCTGCTCCCTGCGATACGGGTTCGCGTCCGTGCGGTACTCGATGAACACCGGGGTCGCGAACAGATCGAAGGTCTTGCGGAACACGTTGGCGAGATAGCGCGTGTAGGCATCCGGTACCGAGGCGGTCTGGTTGCCGTGGATCACGATGCGCGGCGGATTGCGGCCGCCCTGGTGGGCGTAACGCAGCTTGATGCGCCGGCCGCGCACCAGCGGCGGCTGATGCACCGTGAGCGCCTGCTCGAGCGTGCGCGTGAGCTCCCGGGTCGGCATGGCGCGCATCGCCGCCTCGTAGGCACGCACGGTGGACTGCACGAGCTCGCCCACCCCGCTGCCGTGCCGCGCCGAGATGAAGTGCAGCGGCGCGAACGGCACGAAGTCGAGCTTCAGCGCGAGCTGGCGATGGATGTCCGCGCGCTGTTCCTGCGGGATGCCGTCCCACTTGTTCACCGCAATGATGAGAGCGCGCCCGCGCTCGAGCGCAATCCCGAGCACGCTCGCGTCCTGCTCGGCGACGCTGTCGTGCGCATCGAGCACCTGGATGACGACGTGCGCCTCGTCGATCGCCTGCAGCGCCTTGGCGACGCTCGCCCGCTCCACCACATCCTCGACCCTCGAGCGGCGGCGCACGCCGGCGGTGTCGATCAGCAGGAACGCGCGGCCGTCGCGCTCGAAGGGCACGAGAATGCTGTCGCGCGTCGTGCCCGGCTCCTCGCTTGCGATCACGCGCTCCTCGCCCAGCAGCCGATTGACGAGGGTCGACTTACCCACGTTCGGACGGCCGATGATGGCGATGCGGATTGCGCCGGGAGCCGGGTCGCCGGCTGCCTGCGGCTCGAAGCCCGCGAGTACCCGCTCCATCAGGCTCTCGCACCCCTGGGCGTGGCTCGCGGAGATGGCGAGCGGCTCTCCCAGCCCCAGCG
>JBOIAH010000179.1:0-7657 GCA_050739055.1 Steroidobacteraceae bacterium
CGCCGGGATTGAAGATCAGGAAACTCACGCCCTCGGCCGGCGCCCGCTGGATGCGCTCGATCAGCTCATGCTCGGCGTTGCTCTGGAACGCGATCAGCTCGTGCCCGGCCTCACGGCCGAGCGCGGCGGCTCGCTTTTCGATCGATTCGAGCGTGTCGGTGCCATAGACGGCGGGCTCCCGCGTGCCGAGCAGATTCAGGTTCGGGCCGTTCAACAACAGCACTCGGGCCATGGAGAGGCGTCTTCTTATGGATCTAGCCACACAGGCAAGCGGCGCGAATGTAACCTAATTCGCGTGCATTTGGGAACTTCCTGCGTCGATTTGCGAGGATCTCGCAGACTTGATCTATTGCGCCGCAGCCCCGGCGCCGACCACCCGGGAAGCCGCCAGCCGGCGGAGACCGGCGGCGATCTGCTCGCGTGCAGCCGTGAGGCTCAGGTGCCCGTCATCGAGCTCGCGGAGTCGATCAAGGATGAAGTCCGCCTCGTCCCGATGCAACTCCCCAACCTTGAGCGTGACAATTCTACCCTGACGGTCAGCGAAGACGCTGAACGGGAGTACGGTGTCCATGCCAAACGCGCTCACTGCGGCCAGACCGCCCTTGTCACCGACGAGCACCGGGTAGTCGATCCCGAGCCGTCGCGCGAACTTCTCCACCGGAACCCGGTAATCGACGGCGATACCCACTATTTCGAGCCTGTCTTTAGCATGTTCGTGGCGGATCACTTTGAGGAGGGGGATCTCACGGCGGCAGGGGTCACACCAGGTCGCCCAGAAATTGACCACCAGGGGCCGGCCCCTCCAGTCCGAAAGGCGATGCTCGACTCCGTCGATGCCCGGAAGCGAGAAGTCGGGCAGCTCATCGGGAATCCGGCGCTCGGCAACGGGGGCAGATCCGGGTGCGGCTTCGGGTGGTCCGGTTGGCGCGGGCCGCGTCGTGGTGGGCGCCGCGAGCGCCGGGCGTGCAAGGCTCAAGCTCGAGTGGGTCTGCCCCGTGAGGCCGTGAAACAGGAAGCCCATGACGCCGCACGCCAGCAGCACGCCCGCGCCGGCGAGTGCGCCGGCGGCGGACAGCCGGCGATCGCTCACGGTGGGGCTTGGAGCGCGGCGCGCGCCCAGGCGGCAAAGGCGCCGGCCTTCATGTACCCGACCACGCGGTATCGGGCGCGCTCGCGGCCGTCGGCGCCGTAGAAGGCGAGGGTCGGGGGTCCGATAACCCCGAGGTGCTTCAGCAGCGCCTGGTCGTCCGCGTCATTGGCGGTGACGTCGGCGCGCAGCAGTGAGGCGCCTGCGAGCGCGCTCTGCACACCCGGGTCGGTGAAGGTGTAGCGCTCCATCTCCTTGCACGAAGTGCACCAATCCGCGGAAAAATCCACCAGCACGCCGCGGCCGTGCGCGCTCGCCTGCGCGACCTCGCGCTTTAAATCCGCGACTGACTTGATGGTACGGAAAGTGAGCGCGGGGGAGCGGTGCGCGAAGGCGGGAATCGGCGCGAGCGGATCGGTGCCGCCGAGCGCTGCACCGGTGGCGAGCGCCGCGCCGTACACGGCGGCGGCGACACCCGCGGTGCGCAGCGCCCAGGCGGCCCCGGAGCGGCGCCGTGTCTGCGCCCACAGGAGCCACGCGAGGGTGAGCGCCGGCACCGCCCACAGGAGCAGCATCAGCCGCTCCGGGACCACGCGCGCCAGCATCCACGCGGCGACGGCCAGCATCATCACGCCGAACAGCTTCTTCACCGTGTCCATCCACGGGCCGGCTTTCGGCAGCAGCTTGCCGGCGGAAGCTCCCACCACCAGGAGCGGCGTGCCCATGCCGATGCTCATGGCAAACAGCGCCGCGCCGCCGCGCGCCACCTGGCCCGTCTGGCTGATCACCACCAGCGCGCCCACCAGCGCAGGTCCCACGCAAGTGGTAACGATGAGCGCCGACAGAGCGCCCATCACCGCGACGCCGCCGTAGGTACCGGCGGACTGGCGATTGCTGATGTTGGCAATGCGCGTCTGGATGACGGCCGGCATCTGCACGGTGAACAGGCCGAACATCGAGAGAGCCATCGCCGCGAACAACGCGGCGAACAGCGTCAGCACCCACCACTGCTGGAAAAACGCCTGCACCTGGCTCCCGGCGGCCGCGGCGGCGATGCCGGCCAGGGTGTAGGTGAGCGCCATTCCCAGCACATATGCGACCGACAGCGCGAAGGAGCGCGCCGGGGTGACCCGGGTGCCTCCCCCGGCGATGATCCCCGAGAGGATCGGCACCATGGGCAGCACACACGGGGTGAACGCCAGCACCAGGCCGGCGAGGAAAAACTCTCCGATCATGACGAGCAGGTTGCCGCTGCGGGCGAGCGCGGCGAACCGATCCTGCGCAGCGCCCCCGCCGCCCGCGGACACACTGGTGCCGCCCGGACTGGCGTCCGCGGAAAACGCGCTACCCGCGCCGGCCGGCAGGGTCACGGTGAGTGTCTTGGTAATGGGCGGGTAGCACAGCCCGGCGTCCGCGCATCCCTGGTAGGTCACCTGCAGCGGCAGCGCGAGCGTGCCTGCGGCGGCGCGGGCCACCGGAACGGTTGCGATGAGCTCGTGGTGGTAGATTTCCTGGCGGCCGAAGTACTCGTCGGTCTTGAACTGCCCGGCGGGCATTTGCAGCGGGCCGAGCTGCGCACTGGCACTCGGGGTCGTCACCTTGATCCGCGCCCGGTACAGGTAATACGCTTCGGCAATTTCCCAGTTCAGGCGCACCCGGTCGGTGCCGTCCGGCAGGGCGTCGAAGCGGAACGCCTCATCGGCGGGCAGGAAGTTATCGCCCGTCCTGCGGGCCGAGCCCAGCACGGCGTCGATGCCCCGGGCCGGTGTCTCGGTCGAAGGCGCGGGCGCGGGCGCGGGCGTGGACTGCGCCCAGCCCCCCTGGGCCAGCAGGAGCAGGGCGCCGCCAACAATATGTCTAATTCGCACGGTCATGACCACAGGGGGTTATAGCTCAACCCTTGGATAAGTGGCAGGAACTGGGGTTCATCGCCGCAACGCCTGATCATCGCAAAAAAAGGTCCCTCGACGACTTGAATTCGCAGCGCGCGCCTCTATCATTAGCAGCCGCACCGGGGGAGTGCTAACAAGCGACCCGGTACGATAAACCATCCATTTCATCAAGTGTTTAAGGAGCGTTCACCATGAAGATTCGTCCTCTTCATGACCGCGTCATCGTGAAGCGCCTCGAAGAGGAACGTACCTCTCCGGGCGGCATCGTGATTCCCGACACCGCGGCTGAGAAGCCGATGCAGGGAAAAATTGTCGCGGTCGGCAAGGGCAAGATACTCGAAGACGGCAAGGTTCGGCCGCTCGATGTGAAGGTCGGCGACAAGATCCTGTTCGGCAAGTACAGCGGGAACGAGGTCAAGGTCGACGGTGAAGAACTCGTGGTCATGCGCGAAGAAGACGTCATGGCCGTGATTGAAGGCAAGTAACGAGGATCACGACAATGGCAGCCAAAGAAGTCCGCTTCAGCGACGACGCACGCGCCCGCATGTTCAAGGGCGTGAACGTCCTCGCCAACGCCGTCAAGGCAACTCTCGGTCCCAAGGGACGCAACGCCGTGCTCGACAAGAGTTTCGGCGCGCCCACCGTCACCAAGGACGGTGTGTCAGTCGCCAAGGAGATCGAGCTGAAAGACAAGTTCGAGAACATGGGCGCGCAGATGGTGAAGGAGGTCGCGTCCAACACCTCCGATGAGGCCGGCGACGGCACCACCACCGCCACGGTGCTCGCCCAGGCGATCATCCGCGAGGGCCTCAAGGCCGTTGCCTCGGGCCGCAACCCGATGGACATCAAGCGCGGCGTCGACAAGGCGGTCATTGCCGCCGTCGAGGAACTCAAGAAGCTTTCCAAGCCCTGCAAGGACTCCAAGGCCATCGCGCAGGTGGGAACGATCTCCGCGAACTCCGACGAGTCGATCGGCAAGACCATCGCCGAGGCGATGGAGAAGGTCGGCAAGGAAGGCGTGATCACGGTCGAGGAAGGCTCGGGCCTTACGAACGAGCTGGAAGTGGTCGAGGGCATGCAGTTCGACCGCGGCTACCTCTCGCCGTACTTCATCAACAACCAGCAGAACCAGACCGCCGAGCTGGAAAAGCCGGTGATCCTGCTGGTCGACAAGAAGATCTCCAACATCCGCGAGCTCCTGCCGCTGCTCGAGAGCGTGGCCAAGGCCGGACGGCCGCTGCTGGTGGTTGCCGAGGATCTCGAAGGTGAGGCCCTGGCGACGCTGGTCGTCAACAACATCCGCGGCATTCTCAAGGTGGCTTCCGTCAAGGCCCCGGGCTTCGGCGATCGCCGCAAAGCCATGCTGCAGGACATCGCAACACTCACCGGCGGCACGGTCATCTCCGATGAGGTCGGCCTGTCGCTCGAGAAGGCGACGCTGAACGACCTGGGCGAGGCGAAGAAGATCGTCGTGGAGAAGGAGAACACCACGATCATCGACGGTCACGGCAAGCCCGCCGACATCAAGGCGCGCATCGAGTCGATCCGCCAGCAGATCGAGGAAGCCACCTCCGACTACGACAAGGAGAAGCTGCAGGAGCGCGTGGCGAAGCTCTCCGGCGGTGTTGCCCTGGTCAAGGTCGGGGCGGCCACCGAGATCGAGATGAAGGAGAAGAAGGCCCGGGTCGAAGACGCATTGCACGCAACGCGCGCGGCGGTCGAAGAGGGCGTGGTGCCCGGCGGCGGCGTGGCGCTGATCCGGGTGCAGAAGGCGCTCGATAAGCTCGAGGCGGCGAATGAAGACCAGGCGGTCGGCATCCGCATCCTGTCCCGCTCGATCGAGGAGCCGCTGCGCCAGATCGTCGACAACGCCGGCGAAGATGCCGCGGTGATTCTGAACCGGGTAAAGGAAGGCAAAGGCGCGTTCGGCTACGACGCGGCCAGGAGTGAGTTCGGTGACATGCTCGAAGCGGGCATCCTGGATCCGACCAAGGTCACGCGTCTGGCACTGCAGAACGCCGCCTCCGTGGCAGGCCTGCTGCTGACGACCGAGGTCATGGTGGCGGAGGCCCCGAAGGACGAGGAGCACGGCCATGCAGGCCCGGGCGGCATGGGCGGTATGGGCGGAATGGACATGTAGAAGCCCCTCTAAAGAGGTATCGATTCTGTAGCAGACAGCCGATAGACTTTACATAACGGTTAAGGGTTCGTCCCCGGCTTTCAAACCGGGGGTTACCCCCAAAGACGCGGAACAAGACCCCCTATTCCGCGCATCATTAGCAGGCCCCCTCGTGGGGCCTGTTTTTTTGTGTCCGTTGCCGGCGCGTGGCTACTTCCCGTACCGCCGCTCGCGGTTTATCGTGCCCTCCGGAACGCTCTCCAAGGAGGCTCGCCATGGCCATTGTCAACGCCCGCGCGCTCGTCGGCGCGGGATGCCTCGGGCTCCTTGCGCTCACGGCGTGCAGCCGGCAAGGGCGGGACGAGATGAGCTGGGCACGCGCCGCGCTCGAGCGTAACGAGCGCATTGAAGTGGTGGCTGCCGACCCGCAGAGCCGCACCTTCACCGTGCGGATGAAGGACACGGGCGAGCTGCGCATGGTGCGCGCCGACCAGGTGATCGCCGGCGCCGCAGCATCCCCGGGCTCCGCGGCCAGCTCGCCGAACACCGCGCCCCAGACCGCCACCACGGCAGCACCTGTGGCTCCGGCACCCGTGCCTGCCGCTGCCGGGGCGGCCCCTGCAGCCCCGGCCTCCGGCGCGGCGCAGGACACCGAACCCAAGCCGCCCGAGGAGGCGGCGGAAGCTGCGCAGCCGCGTCCGTTCGTCTCGGCGGCGCTGCACGCGGGGACTTCCACCCGTCCCGTTCCGGGGCAAGTGCTCGAGGCCGGGCCGGGCTACAGCATCGAGGCTGGCGGCGTGGCCGTTGCGATGTCCGCCGGGCGGGGCCGGGAGGCGGGCGTCACCCGCGCGCCCGTCGAGCGGCGTCACGAGCCGATCGTGTGCCAGGGCGCGCGGCTGCTGCACATCGATAACCGCAATATCGAGTTTGACGGCGATGCGGTGAGTGCCGAGGACGGCTGCGAGATCCACATCACCAACAGCCGCATCAGCGCGACCGGCGTGGGTGTGTCGGCGCGCGCCGCCAACGTCCACATCGACAACAGCCTGATAGAGGGCGATGCCGCGTCGATCGACGCGTCCGACGGTGCACAGATTTATACCGCGGCCTCGCGATTTCGCGGCCTGAGCCGCCGCCTCGACACGGCGGCCGTGCACGACCTGGGGGGCAACGTCTGGAATTGACAGTTGAGGCAGGCACGCAGAGCGCCGGCTGCCACAACGCCTGATGGGCGCGCTTGCCGAGGGCGGTGCCCGCAGCGCTGAGCTCGAGGGTCTGGTACAGCGCGCGCTCGAGACACTCACCGCGCACGAGGTCGCCCGGGCGGCCCTCGAGAGCGCCGCGGACGTTCGCCAATCCATCGGGCGGGTATTTGCGGCAAGTGATTTCGTCGCGCAGTCCTGGGCTCGCGATCCCGCGTTGTTCGCCGCACTGATCTGCGGCGCCGACCTGCGCCGGCGCCTGGCGGCGCACGAGTTCACGGGGCGCGCGCCGCCGCTGACCGGTGCGACTTCCGAGACGCAGGCGCAAAGCGCGCTACGCCGCTGGCGGCGCGCGGAATTTACGCGCATCGCCTGGCGCGATCTGGCCGGCTGGGCGGGGCTCGATGAAACCCTCGCCGATCTCTCGGCGTTTGCCGACGCGGCGATCGGCACGGCCGTGGCGTACGCGCGGCACGCGCTGGTCGCGCGCTATGGCGAGCCGCGCTCTGCCGGGGGCGAGGCGCAGCCGCTGGTGGTCGTCGGCATGGGCAAGCTCGGCGGCGCAGAGCTCAATTTTTCCTCGGACGTGGACCTGGTGCTGCTGTTTCCGGAGCACGGGGAAAGCGACGGGGCGCGCGGCATCGCGAACGAGGAGTTCTTCACACGGCTCGGCCAGTCGCTGGTGCGGCTGCTGGAGGCCCCCACCGCCGAAGGGTTCGTGCTGCGGGTGGATCTGCGTCTGCGACCCTTCGGGGACTCCGGTCCCCTGGTGGCGAGCTTCGCGTCCTTCGAGGACTACCTGGCGCGCCACGGCCGGGACTGGGAGCGCTATGCCTACGTCAAGGCGCGGCCCATCACGGCGCCGGAGCGTTACGCGGAAATCGAGGCGTCTGCGGTGCGGCCGTTCGTTTATCGCCGCTATCTCGACTACGGCGTGTTCGAGAGCCTGCGCGACATGCAGGCCCTGATGCGGCGCGAAGTCGAGCGACGCGAGCTCGCGGACGACATCAAGCTCGGTCCCGGCGGTATCCGCGAGATCGAGTTCATCGTGCAGGCGCTGCAGCTCACGCGCGGCGGGCGCGAGCGGGGATTGCAAACCGCGGCGCTGCTCACCGCGCTGTCGCGCCTCGGGGAGGCTCGGGCGCTGCCCGCGGAGGCGGTCGCCGAGCTGCGCGCGGCGTACGTCTACCTCCGGCGGCTCGAGAACCGCCTGCAGATGCTGGCCGATGCCCAGGTGCATGCACTGCCGCTCGAGCCGCTGGCACGCGAACGCATTGCGCTCGCCATGGGCGCGCCCGAGTGGCGATCCATGGTGCACGAGCTGGACGGGCACCGCGCGCGCGTGCGTGGGCACTTC
>JBOIAH010000180.1:0-4915 GCA_050739055.1 Steroidobacteraceae bacterium
CCACCGAGGCGCCGTCCACCGCGCGTGCGTTGTCGGCGGTGGCCGCGATTCCCAGCTCGCGCGCCAGGGCGTTGCGGGTGTCGTCGTCGCTCTCACCCACGCTGATGCATTCGGGGCGGGTGCCGGAGCGCAGCAGGCCGCTCACGAGCGCGCGGCCCATGTTGCCGCCGCCGAGTATGGTGAGTCGCTGGTCGGACATGGCGGTGGATTGTAGCCCGACGGCAAGAGGCGTGGCTTTCCGGCGGTGCTATCCGGGCCGCTCGCCAAACAACGCGGTGCCGACCCGGATCAGGGTCGCGCCTTCCTCGATCGCTGCCTCGAAGTCCGCGCTCATTCCCATCGACAGGGTGTCGAGCCCCGCACCCGTGGCATTGAGCGCGGCATACAGCCGCTGCAACTCCCGGAACCACGCGCGCTGGCGCGCGCGCTCAGCTTCTTCGGGAGGAATGCACATCAGGCCGCGCAGCTTCAGGCGCGGCAATTGGGCGACCGCCGCGGCGAGCGCCGCCAGGTCCGCGGGCACGACGCCCCCCTTGGAGGCCTCACCCGCCAGATTGATCTGCAGGCAGACGTTGAGCGGCGGGGCGTGAAACGGGCGCTGCGCGGACAGCCGTTCGGCGATCTTCAGACGGTCGACGGCGTGCACCCAGGCGAAGGCCTGCGCGATGGGACGGGTCTTGTTGGCCTGCACGCGCCCGACGAAGTGCCAGGTGAGCGCGCCCTCATGCAGCGCGTCAATCTTCTCCAGCGCCTCCTGGAGGTAACTCTCGCCGAAGTTGACGAGCCCGCAGTCGGCGGCGGCCCGCACTACCGCGGCCGGCTGGGCCTTGGTCACCGCCAGGAGTGTGACCGACTGCGCATTCCGGCCGGCCCCGGCGGCGGCCCGCGCCACGCGCTCGAGCACTCCGCGGATGCGCTCGGGTAAATTCTGCGGACCCATTAACATATTGGACGTGTGACCCCTCCGCTATACTGCCGCAGCACTCAAGGCGCAGGCTTGCACGTCGCTTTTCCCTGCCCCCCGAGCTGCGTCCCAGGGAGCATCAATGGCTGTCGATATCGCGCAACTCCTGGCATTTGCCGTCAAGAACAATGCCTCGGACCTGCATCTGTCCTCGGGTGTGCCGCCGATGATCCGCGTCGACGGGGACATGAAGCGCATCAACATGCCGCCGCTGTCGCACAAGGAAGTGCACTCCATGGTGTACGACATCATGAACGACAAGCAGCGTAAGGCCTACGAGGAGTTCTTCGAGACCGACTTCTCCTTCGAGATTCCAAAGCTGGCGCGCTTCCGCGTCAACGCCTTCAACCAGAACCGCGGCGCCGGCGCCGTGTTCCGCAACATCCCCTCGGCGATCCTCTCGCTCGATGATCTCGCCGCGCCGAAGATCTTCCGCGACCTGTGCATGCTGCCGCGCGGGCTGGTGCTGGTGACGGGGCCGACGGGCTCGGGCAAGTCTACGACGCTCGCCGGCATGGTGAATCATTGCAACGACAACCGCCCCGACCACATCATCACCATCGAGGACCCGATCGAGTTCGTGCACGATTCCAAGCGCTGCCTGGTCAACCAGCGCGAGGTTCATCGCGACACGCTCGGCTTCAGCGAGGCGCTGCGCTCGGCGCTGCGCGAGGATCCGGACGTGATCCTGGTCGGTGAAATGCGCGACCTGGAGACCATCCGCCTGGCGCTCACCGCCGCGGAGACCGGCCACCTGGTGTTCGGCACGCTGCACACCAGCTCCGCCGCCAAGACCATCGACCGCATCGTCGACGTGTTTCCGGGCGAGGAAAAGGACATGGTGCGCTCGATGCTCTCGGAGTCGCTGCGCGCGGTCATCTCGCAGACGCTCTTGAAGAGAAATGGCGGCGGTCGCGTGGCGGCCCACGAGATCATGATCGGCACTCCCGCGATCCGTAACCTGATCCGCGAGGGCAAGATCGCGCAGATGTACTCTTCCATCCAGACCGGCGGCGCGCAGGGCATGCAGACCCTCGACCAATGCCTCACCGAGCTGGTCGCCAGGAGCGTGGTGAGCAGGGAAGAGGCGCGCTACAAGGCGCAGAACAAGGACGCATTGTAAGCGGGGGCGGCCTATGGATCGCGATCAAGCCATCAAGCTGATGCAGGACCTGCTGCGGCGGGTTACGGAGAAGAAGGCCTCCGACCTGTTCATCACCGCGGGGTTCCCGCCGGCGATCAAGATCGACGGCGAGATCCGGCCGCAGAGCGAGCGGGCGCTCAGCCCGGAGCAGTCCGCCATCCTGGTCCGCGCCATCATGAACGACCGGCAGACCAAGGAGTTCGACGCGACCAAGGAGTGCAACTTCGCGATCGCCCCTCCCGGCATCGGCCGCTTCCGGGTGAGCGCCTTTGTGCAGCAGGCGGCCATCGGCTGCGTCATCCGCCTCATCAACGCCAAGATCCCGAGTTTCGAGGAGCTCGACCTGCCGCCGGTCCTCAAGGAGGTCGTGCTCTCCAAGCGCGGGCTGGTCGTCATCGTCGGCGGTACCGGCTCGGGCAAATCCACCACCCTCGCCGCCATGGTCGGCTATCGCAACGAGAAGACGCGCGGCCACATCGTGACCATCGAGGACCCGGTCGAGTACGTGCACACCCACAAGGGCTGTGTGATCACGCACCGCGAGGTGGGCGTAGACACCGAGTCGTGGCACGCCGCGCTCAAGAACACCCTGCGCCAGGCCCCCGACGTGATCCTGATCGGCGAGATCCGCGACCGCGAGACCATGGAGTACGGCATCCAGTTCTCCGAGACCGGACACCTGGTGCTGGCCACGCTGCACGCCAACAGCGCCAACCAGGCGCTCGATCGCGTCATCAACTTCTTTCCCGACGAGCGACGCGATCAGCTGCTCATGGACCTGTCGCTCAACATCCGCGCGCTGGTGTCGCAGCGGCTCATCCCGCGCGAAGCGGGCACCGGGCGCATCGCGGCGATGGAAATCATGCTGAACTCGCCCCTCATCCAGGATCTGATCTTCAAGGGCGAAGTCGCCAAGATCAAGGACGTGATGTCGCGCTCGACGCGCCTCGGCATGAAGACCTTCGACCAGGCGCTGTTCGAGCTCTACGAGACCGGTTTCATTTCCTACGAGGATGCGCTGCGCAACGCCGACTCGAAGAACGAGTTGCGGCTGCGCATCAAGCTCGAGGGCACGCGCGAGGTGAAAAACGTCGACGAGGGCTCGGCGCTGCGCATCGTCGAGGAAGAACAGGGACGCAATCTTTGATGAAGGCGGTCAAGGACGCAAAGGCGCAGTCCGCGGAAGTGAGCGGGCCGCAGCCCCAGCTTTCGGGCGCCGAGGCGCTGGCCGCCGTCATGGGCGGCCCGCACCCGACGCTGAACACCAAGCCGCTGTTCAAGCTGATGGTGGAGAAGAAGGCCTCCGACCTGTTCTTCACCTCCAACGCGCCGATCAAGATCAAGATCGAAGGGCAGATCCTGCCGGTGAACAAGCAGGTGCTGACTCCGGAAACGGTGCGCCAGACCGCCTTCGCGCTCATGTCGGCCGAGCAGAGCGAGCATTTCGTGCACGAATGGGAGCTCGACTTCGCGGTCTCGGAGCCGGGGCTCGGGCGCTTCCGCGTCAACGTGTTCATGCAGCGTGGCTATCCGGCCATGGTGATGCGCTACATCACCGCCGACATGCCGCGCCTGGACTCCCTGGGGCTGCCGCCGGTGGTGGCGGAGCTGACGCTGCTGAAGCGCGGCCTGATCCTCATGGTGGGCGCCACCGGCTCGGGCAAGTCGACGACGCTCGCGGCGATGATCAACTTCCGCAACGAGAGCTCCTCGGACCATATCGTCACCATCGAGGACCCGATCGAGTTCCTGCACACCAACAAGCGCTCGCTGGTCAACCAGCGCGAGGTGGGCCTGGACACCAAGAGCTACATGCGCGCGCTGCGCGGCGTGGTGCGCGCCGCCCCTGACGTGATTCTGATCGGCGAGGTCCGCGACAAGGAGGGCATGGAGGCCGCCATCCACCTGGCCGGCACCGGGCACCTGGTGCTCGCCACGCTGCACGCCAACAACTGCGCGGAGTCCCTCGACCGCATCATCAACATGTTCCCGCGCGAGCAGCACAACCAGATCTTCCTCGACCTGTCGCAGTACCTGCGCGCCATCCTGGCGCAGCGCCTGGTCATGGGTAAGGACAAACGGCGGGTCGCGGCGGTGGAAGTCATGATCAACACGCCGCACATCCAGAACCTCATCAAGAGGGGCGACGTGGTGTCGATCAAGGAAGCCATCAACGCGAGCAGCGAGCAGAGCATCCAGAGCTTCGATGCGGCGCTGCACGTCCTCTACAAGCAGGGACGCATCGAGCTGGAGGAGGCGCTGGCGAACGCCGACTCGCGCGCCAACCTGGAAGCCAAGATCAACTTCGGTTGAGTCCGGGCGAAGTCCCGCACGCAAGAGGTTTGCTCCGTGACCCTTTGATTGGCGCTGTGGGCGGGTGTGCCGGAGGCCCCGTACCTCCGAAGTTGTCTGCCGCGAGAGTCAGGCGCCGGCGCACTGCCCACGGGCGCTGCAGGAAGGCCGGCAGGGGCGGGTCGCGTGGGTCAAGGAGTGAGTGGGCGGTGTGGCTGCGCAACACCTCTTGCATGCGGGGCTTCGCCGGAGATGTTGCTGCGGACAGTGCTTCGAGTGGACAGCACGAAGTCGAAAACCACAGGTTGACGCGCGACTCGAAGGAGGAGCCGCGTTTGCCCACGGTACGCGAGTGTTGCCGTTGCGTACGAGGAATTTCGCATCAAGAAGTCTGCAGTTCTTCGCGCAGAATCTTCCTCAATACTTTGGCCGTCACCGGTTGATCATCGCCCGTCAACGCCGCTCGCAGAACTTCGTTCATTAGCGTCTGGTAGCCACGACCGGCTGCCTCTGCC
>JBOIAH010000181.1:0-5304 GCA_050739055.1 Steroidobacteraceae bacterium
CTCGCAAGGCGCTCGTGACTCCCCGCGATGGCTTGGGGGCCGTTTTTCTTGGAGCTCCGTGCGCCGTGAGCAGATTCCCGAGTTGCGCGGCTCATTGCCCCCAGGGGCTGCGCGCATACCAGCGCAAGATCTGATCCAGACCGATACGCGTGGCGCACGGGTCGGCGCCTGGCTGCCAGCCCTCGCGGCGTCCGAGTGACGGACCGACGGCCAGCGCCCCCACTGCGGCGCAGGCGGGGAAATAATGGCTGCGCGCGACGATCACCGGCACGCCGGCTCGCTGCGCTGCCTCGATGCCAGCCGGTGCATCCTCGATCGTCACCGCTTCGTGTGGACGCAATCGCATGGCGTCGAGCGCGAGCAGATAGGCCTGCGGATCGGGCTTTTTGCGCGGCGCGTCTGCGGCGCACACGAGCGTTGTGAAGTTTGCCTTCCAGCGACCGCCGAGATGGCATTCGAGCAAAGCCTCGAGGTTGCCGCGGCTCGTGGTGGTGACGATCCCCATCGGCAGCAGCGCGCGGGAGCAGTCCGCGAGCAGTTCCGCGACACCCGTGCGCAGGGGCAAATCGCCGCGGCGTACGATGCCCTCGTAGAGCTGGTTTTTCAGGCGATGCGCCTCCCTGGCGAGCGCCTCGCGCTGCCGCGCATCCGTGGGGGCCTCCTCTCTGCGATGCATGTCGTGCAGCAGCCGCTCATAGCCTCCCGCCACCGCGAGCAGCTTGCCGTAGTGCGGTTCGGTCCACCGCCAGGGCACACCCAGTGCCTCGAAGGCGCGATTGAAAGCCACCAGGTGTCCGTCGCGCTCGGTTTCGGCCAGGGTGCCATCGACGTCCCACAGCAGGGCCTTGATCACGGGGACGGGTTGCAGCAGCCTGCCGCCGTCAGAAGGGCGGGGAGGTCGCCTACGCTCTCCACGAAGGCGTCGCACGGCAACGCACGCGGGTCGGCTCCCTCGTTGTAGCCATAGGGCACGCAGACCACGGCCAGCCCCGCGGCGCGCGCCGCGAGAACGTCAGTCAACGAGTCACCCACCATCAGCGCCTGAGCCGGCCGAACTTCAAGTTCCTCACAGGCCCTCAACAAGGGCTGCGGGTGCGGCTTGCGATACATGCCGCTGTCCCCACCCACCACCACTTCTATCCATCGAGCCAAACCCAAACGAGTCAGCAGGTCGACGGCGGCCTTTCTCGGCTTGTTGGTCACCACCGCGAGGCTCAGGCCCAGCGCGTGCAGCGCACCGAGTCCCTGGCTCACTCCCGGGTACACGCGCGTGTGGATTTCGTCGAGCTCGTGAATCCGCTCGTAATGAAAGTGGAAGCGCTCGAGCAGCAGAGCCGCGTCCGCGGATTCCCCGGCAGCTGCGAGGCGCGCGACGGCGCGCTCTATGAGGGTGGGCACACCGCGTCCGATGAGCACGCGCACCTGAGCCTGTGGGAGGCTTGTGAGGCTCTGCTCGGCGAGCGCGCGGTTCAATGCGAGGCTGATGTCCGCAGCCGTATCAAGCATCGTGCCGTCCAGGTCGAACAGCACCGCCTGCACAGAACGCGCAGTCAGACCATCCGCGGATACCACCCTCACGACGAGCGCTTACCCTGCAGCAGCGCGCGCGCGCAGTTCCCGCCGTGCGGGCAATTGCGGTTTGACTTGCGCAGGCATGCGGCAGCCTCCCCGCTAGGCGCGTCTCTTGAGATCCATCAGACGCAGGATCATGGGCGTGAAGATGAACTGCATCGCCAGCCCCATCTGGCCCCCCGGCACCACGATGTTGTTCGGGCGGCTCATCCAGGAGTTGTGCAGCACGGAAATCAGATAAGGAAAGTCGATGCCCTTGGGATTGGCGAAGCGGATCACCACCAGGGACTCGTCGGCACTTGGAATGTCCTTGGCGATGAAGGGATTGCTGGTGTCCACCGTCGGCACGCGCTGGAAGTTGACGTGCGTGCGGCTGAACTGCGGGCAGATGTAATTCACGTAATCGGGCATGCGCCGCAGAATCGTGTCGACCACGGCTTCCTGAGTGTAGCCGCGATCACGCCGGTCGCGATGCAGCTTCTGGATCCACTCGAGATTGACGATCGGCACGACGCCGACCAGCAGATCCACGTGCCGGGCGACATCGATTCCGTCGCCGACGTAAGCGCCGTGCAGGCCTTCGTAAAACAGCAGATCGCTGTCGGCGATCGTCGGCTGCCAGTCGGTGAAGGTGCCCGTCTCACAGCCAAGCTCCTTCGACTCGGCCGCGTCATGCACGTAACGGCGCACCTTGCCGCGCCCCACCTCGCTGTACTCGGCGAAAGTCCCAGCCAGCTCGGCGAGCAGATTTGCTTGCGGCCCGAAATGGCTGATGGGCGAGCCACTGCCGCGGTCGGCCGCCTGCACGCGCTCGCGCATCTCGAGGCGGTTGTAGCGGTGAAAGGAATCGCCCTCGATCGCCTGCGCCTTGATGCCCTCGCGGCGGAAGATGTGCGCGAAGCTCTGCATCACCGTGGTGGTGCCGGCGCCGGAGGATCCGGTGACGGCGATTATGGGATGCTTGAGGGACATGCAGGGTTTCTCGGGAGCGACGCTGCGCTGCGCCGCCGGTTCAAGTCCGCGCCTCCGGTCGGAACAGCGAACGCTCATTGAAGAGCGGCGAGGTGTAGGGCCGGTCGGAGCCGCTGGCGTACTCGGCGTGGTAGCGCTCAATGCGCTCGACTTCGTTGCGCGAGCCCATGATGAGCGGCACGCGCTGATGCAACGCCTCCGGCTTCACCTGCATGACGCGCTGGCTACCGGTCGTCGCCCGGCCCCCCGCCTGCTCGATGAGCAGACTGATCGGATTGGCCTCGTACAGCAGGCGCAGCCGTCCGGGCCTGTTAGGGTCCTTGGTGTCCTTGGGATACATGAACACCCCGCCGCGCATCAGGATGCGGTGCACCTCCGCTACCAGCGAGGCGATCCAGCGCATATTGAAATCGCGACCGCGAATACCGGTCTTGCCCGCCTGGCACTCCGTCACGTAGCGGTGCACCGGCGGCTCCCAGAAGCGCGCGTTGCTGGTGTTGATCGCGAACTCGCTGCAATCGGCCGGAATCTGCAGGTCCGGATGCGTGAGTATGAAGTTGCCGATCTCCCGATCGAGCGTGAAGCCATGGGTGCCCTTGCCCACGGTGATGACCAGCATCGTCGCCGGACCGTAGATGGCGTAGCCGGCCGCGACCTGCTGCTCACCCCGCTGCAGATAGTCGGCAACGCACGGCGGCTCTGGCCGGTCATGGCGCAGCACTGAAAAGATCGAGCCCACCGACACATTCACGTCCGTGTTTGAGGAGCCATCGAGCGGGTCGAAAACCAGCAGATAGCGACCGCGCAGGTATTCGCCAGGCAGCGGATAGGGCCCCTCCAGCTCCTCGGAGACCATGCCCGCAAGTAGCCCGCCCCATTCGCAGCTGCGGATGATCACCTCGTGCGCCAGCACGTCGAGCTTCTGCTGCGTTTCACCCTGCACGTTCTTGCCGCCGTGCTCGCCGAGATATCCACCGAGCGCTCCCTTGGCGGTCATCGCCGAGATCGCCTTCACGGCGGCGGCCACGTCGACCAGCAGCGCCCCCAGATCACTGGCACCGGGGATGCCGGTGAGCTGCTGAATCAGGAACTTTGAGAGCGTGGTGCGCCCGAAATACATCGTGGCGACTCCTTGGTGGTTATGTTTGCGTCGGTGCGGCGGCGGCCTGGAACACCCGGCTCGCGCGAATGTCGGATGCGGCGATCGTCGTCAGTTCTTCAGCCGTGAGGCGCCGCTCCTGGTCGGTAAACAGCCGGCTGGCCTGGCGCAGCCGCGCACGGTCGAGCGCGTTGCGCACGCTGCGGGCGTTGGCGAAGTGCGGCTGGCGGATGCGATGCGCCAGGTACTCCTCAAAAGCCTGGCGCGCGTCCGCAGCGAAACGGTAGTTGTGCTGCTCGAGGAGCTTCTCGGCGATGCGCAGCAGATCCGCGGGCGCGTAGTCGGGGAAATCCAGATGGTGTGCGATGCGCGAGCTCAGTCCCGGATTGGAGCGAAAGAACGCGTCCATGCGATCCTTGTAGCCCGCCAGGATGACTACCAGGTCGTCGCGCTGGTTCTCCATGACCTGCAGCAATATCTCGATGGCCTCCTGCCCGTAGTCGCGCTCGTTCTCGGGCCGATAGAGGTAATACGCCTCATCGATGAACAGCACCCCGCCCATCGCCCGCTTCAGCACTTCCTTGGTCTTCGGAGCCGTGTGGCCGATGTACTGCCCGACGAGATCATCGCGCGTCACCGCCACCAGGTGGCCCTTGCGCACGTAGCCCAGACGAAACAGGATCTCGGCCATGCGCAGCGCCACGGTGGTCTTGCCGGTCCCGGGGTTGCCGGTGAAGCTCATGTGCAGACTGGGGGCTTGCGCCTGCAGTCCAAGATTCATGCGCAGCTTGTCGATCACGAGCAGCGCGGCGATGTCGCGGATGCGCGCCTTGATCGGTGCAAGCCCCACCAGGTCGCGGTCGAGCTCGTCCATTACCGCCCCGGCCTGACTCTGCGCGAGCACCTCGCTCACCGTGCGCGCGCCGTCCGGCTGCGGTGCAGACGCTGCCGGCGAGGCGGGCGGGGACTGCGCGGCGGACATCGCGCTGCCGGGAATCGAGTACAGCGGTGAACCCATCTCTAGGCCACCTGGCTCCCGCCGCGCTCGCCTTCGGGGCGGTCCGCGGCGTAGCCGTGCAGCGTGTAGCGGATCATGCGGCCCTGTGCCTCCTGACGTACGAGCCCGAAACCGGGCTCGCTCGCGGGGCGGTTGACGATGAAGCTCATGGCGATGCTCTCCACGCCGCGTGTGGCGTCGAAGGCCATCAGACGGATGTAGTGCTGCGGGAAGGTCTTGCGGCAGTTCTGCAGCTCCAGCAGCACCCCGGCGGCATCTTTGAGCTCGAACATCGGCATACCGAACATTTCCCAGTAGGTGTTGCGCGGGTGCGGGTCATCGGTGTACTCGATGCTCCAGGCGTAAGCGCGGCTCAGGCCGTATTCGATCTGCAGCGAAATCTCCGCATCGGTCAGTTCCGGCAGGAAGCTGAACTGCCCCTGGGTGATCTTGCGTACGGGGTTGGTCATCATGGAGCGTGCTCTCCTTGAACGGGCGCTTCAGTGCGCCACTGCCGCGGTGGGCGTGAAATCGGAAGTGTCCGTGGGGGTGTAGTTGAAGGTGATGTCCCCCCACGTATCGAGCGCCTGCTGCAGCGGGCTGCAGAAACGGGCGGCCTGGCGCAGGAGCTCCGGTCCATCGACGCGGAGGTTGCGCCCCTCGT
>JBOIAH010000182.1:0-2251 GCA_050739055.1 Steroidobacteraceae bacterium
GTGCCGCGCTACGACGCGAATGTCTTCACCGCAGCCGCGCCGTGGGGCGCGCTCGTGATCCTCATTCCCGTGCTGGGCGCCGTCGGCGTGACCTTTCTCGTGACTCATTTTGCGCCCGAGGCCAAAGGCCACGGGGTCCCGGAAGTGATGGACTCGATCTACTACCGGGGCGGCCTGATCCGCCCCGTGGTGGCGTTGGTCAAGTCGCTCGCCTCGGCGCTCGCGATTGGCAGCGGCTCATCGGTCGGGCGGGAAGGGCCGATCATCCAGATCGGCTCGGCGCTGGGCTCCACGCTCGGGCAGATCATCCGCATGCCCGCGGGTCAGCGGATCGCGCTGGTCGCCGCGGGCGCGGGCGCAGGGATCGCGGCGACCTTCAATACCCCGATCGGCGGGGTCATGTTCGCCATCGAGCTGATGATGCCCGAGGTGAGCGTCGAGACCTTTCTGCCAGTCGCGATCGCGACTGGGGCGGCGACCTTCGTGGGGCGCTGGTTCCTGGGTGATGCGCCGGCGTTCCAAGTGCCGCCCCTGCAGGCTCTGGAGGTGAACTCGAGCGCGCTCATGGTGCTGGCGCTGTTCGCGCTGCTGGGCATCCTGAGCGGTGTCGGCGCGGCAGGTTTCATCCGCGGGCTGCACCTGGCCGAGGATGTCTTCGATCGCATCAAGTCCCGCTATCTGCGGCACATGCTGGGCATGCTGATGGTGGGTGTGCTCATGTACGTGCTGCTGCGCGCGCTCGGCCAGTACTACGTCGATGGCGTCGGCTACGCGACCGTCCAGGCGGTGCTGGCGGGACGGATGTCGACATTCTGGCTGCTCGGGCTGCTGAGCGTATGCAAGGTCGCGGCGACCTGCTTGAGCCTGGGATCGGGCTCGTCCGGCGGCATCTTCTCGCCGTCGCTGTTCATGGGCGCCACGCTCGGGGGCGGCTTCGCAGCGCTGCTCAACACCGCCGGGTTGCCCGTCCAGCTCAGTGTCCCCGCGTTTGCTATGGTCGGGATGGGCGCGATGGTGGGCGGCGGCACCGGCGCGGTGATGACCGCCGTCACGATGATCTTCGAGATGACCCTCGACTACAGCATCGTGATGCCCATGATCGTGGCGGTCGCCATGAGCATCGGTGCGCGCCGCGTGCTCTCGCGCGAGACCATCTACACGCTGAAGCTCGTGCGCCGCGGCCGGGCCATTCCCAAGGCGCGCCACGCCAACATGTTCCTGGTGCGCTCGGCGCGCGATGTCATGGACACCGACATTCAGGTGCTGCCGGCAGAGGCGAGCTTCGACGACTATCTGCGCCAGCCCGAGCACGCCGGGCGCCTGCGTCATGTGGTGGTCACTGAGAAGGGCCACATCTACGGGGTGATCCGCGTCAACACAGGCATTCGGCGCGGACTGGAGGGCACCCAGACGGGGGTGAGCCTTGCAGATGTCGCCAGCCGCAATTTCACCGTCGTGCGCGAGGAGGAGAGCGCCTTCGAGGTCATCCGCCGCATGTGGCGCCGGGGCGCGATCATGGCGGTCGTGGTCCGCGGGCGGGGGATTCCGCGCGCGGGCGACGTGGCCGGCGTGATCACCAAGGAACATGTCGCCGATTCGGTCGCCGACAGCATCAAGGGCTATCCGCAATAGCTGCCCGGGGGACACCCTATGACAGGCCCGCAGCTGAGCGCTGCTGTTCGGAGCTATCGCACCTTGAGCCGGAGCCTGTGTGCAGACCGGCGTCTCCGTCAGCCCGACCTGGAGCGGCCCATTGCTGGGTTGCTTAATCCGCGTGGTACTCGCCCCCGAGATTGGCTGGCGCCTGCGTGTAGCAGCTCAGCTTTCGAGCTTTCGAGGGTTGCTTAGTACAGTTATAACGCGTAATAATATTAGACGCTCGTGAAAGTCTTCCTACGACGCATCGGAAATTCCCTTGGGGTCATTCTGCCCAGATCGACGCTCGAGGCGTGGAGTGTGGGTGAAGGAGATGCGCTGGAACTCAGCGAGCACGACCTGCGCCCTCGGCAACGCGGGGGTTTCTCCCATCAGGAGTTGGACCAACTCAGACGTGCGCTTTCTCTTGCGGTGGTTCGACGTTGTGCGCCGCGCGAGATACGCGCACAGATTCACGCAAACCTCCACCGGTGGAGGCGTCAAGGAGTGTGGGTCTCGGCGTACGAGGAATGGCTAAGAATCGCTCGGAGTGACGACGACGGCATGTTGTTCGCCGCGATGCTGGGACGGGATGACGATGCCGTCAGGTTGCGCC
>JBOIAH010000183.1:0-1262 GCA_050739055.1 Steroidobacteraceae bacterium
CCGGTGCTGCGCTTCCACTGGCAATGGTCGGAGCACGAGCGGCGCCAGGCGGCGCACATGCAGCGGACGTTCTCGGACATCATTTACGCGATGGGCGGGCGGACGCGCGCGCCGGTGCAGACCGACGGCGCCAAGGCGATCGCCCCCGGCGGATCGATCATTCACGAGGTGGGGGGCGCGATCATGGGCGCGGACCGCAGCCAGTCGGTCACCAATCGCTGGAGCCAGACCTGGGATGTGCCGAATCTGTTCATCACCGACGGGGCGGTGTTCGCCTCGAATGCGGACAAGAACCCGACGCTCACGATCATGGCGCTGGCCTGGCGGGCGGCGGATCACATACTGGAGCGCATGCGGCGCAAGGAGCTGTGATGGACCGCCGCACGACCATCAAGTGGGTGCTCGCCGCGAGCGCGACCTGGCCGGCGCTCGCGCCTCGAATCGGTCGGGCCGACCCGGTCGTGGCGTGGCAGATCGGCGCCTCGCCGGGGCACGGCTACGGCACCGATCCCAATCTCCTGCCGGCCCATCACCCGGGGGAATACTGGCCCCTCACGCTGAGCGCGGCGCAGCGTCGCCTGGCAACCGTCCTGTCGGACCTCATCCTCCCGGCCGACGAGCATTCCCCGAGCGCTTCGCAGGTCGGCGTCGTCGACTTCATCGATGAGTGGGTGAGCGCACCGTATCCTGACAATCAGCGCGACCGGCCGATCGTGCTCGAGGGCCTCGCCTGGCTGGACGCGCAGGCAACGCGCCGCCTCGGGAAGGGATTCGCGGATCTGGAGTCTGCCGCACAGCGCGGCATCTGCGATGAGATCTGCGATCTCTCCCGGGCCTCTCCCGAGCGGACGGCCGCAGCGCACTTCTTCGCGCGCTATCGGGACCTCACCGCGGGCGGGTTCTACTCGAGCGCCGCCGGCCGCAAGGATGTGGGGTATATCGGCAACGTGCCGCTGCCGCGCTTCGACGGTCCGCCGCGCGAATTGCTGGCGAAGCTGAACCTTCTGTAGCGACACGTCCGAACCGGAGCGCGCCATGAACAGAACTCCTCTGCCCGTCCTGCTGCTGATGCTGGTGTGCGTCACCCCCGCGAGCTTCGCGGCCGATCCTGCCGGTGCAGCACCCGGGCCCTGGAAGTCGCTGCTGCAGGACCACAGTGCTCCGGACTGGCGCGGCTGGAAGGCGCCTGGATTGCCGGCGGGGTGGCACGTAGCCGGCGGGGTGCTTTCGAAGGATGGCGACGTCGACGATCTGGTCACTGC
>JBOIAH010000184.1:0-4167 GCA_050739055.1 Steroidobacteraceae bacterium
GTGTCGTGGCGGGTGCTGAGCGCCGACGGCCACGTGTTGCCGGGTCAGGTGCACTTCACGCTGTTGCGATGACCGACCTGCTGTGGGTCGTGGCGCGGGGCGTGGGCTTCGCACTGCCGTTGCAGGCCGCGGGCGCGGCGCTGTTCGCCGCGCTGTTCGCGCCGCTGCTGCCGCGTTCCCGCTCCTCCATCGAACGCCTCGCCCGGCGCGCGGCCGGCGTCGGGCTGATCGCCGTGGCAGGCCAATACCTGCTCGAGCCGGCGCGCCTGGCGGGCGAGCTGTCCGGGGTACTCGACGCATCGCTGCACCGGCTGGTGCTCTCGTCCTCGATCGGCGCGGCGCTCGGCGCGCGCTTCGCGGGGCTCGCATGCCTCGCACTCGGCGGGCAACCCGCGAGCGCGCTGTCACGGGGCGTGACACTCGCCGGCATCGCGCTCGTGGCCGGCTCGTTTGTGCTGACGGGACACACGCTCGCCGCTCCTTACGGCCGGCTGCTCGCGCCACTGCTGATCGCGCACGTGCTGATCCTCGCGTTCTGGTTCGGGGCCTTGTGGCCCCTGCACCGGGTGACCCGCCTGGAGTCGCTGCCGCAGGCGGCGCAGGTGCTCGCGGCCTTTTCCGCGCGGGCGGTGTGGCTGGTGCCGGTGATCGCCGTGGCGGGCATCGCCCTGGCGGCCGCGCTGCTGCCCGACTTCGCCGCCCTGCGCCAGCCCTACGGGCTGCTGCTGCTCGGCAAGGGCGTGCTGTTTGCGCTGCTGATGGGGCTTGCGGCGCTCAACAAGCTGCGTCTGGCGCCGGGGATGGGGCGCGGGGAACAGGCTTGCGTGCGCCGTCTGCGCGGCTCGCTGCTCGCCGAATACCTGCTCATCTGCGCGGCGCTCGCGGTCACCGCGGTCATGACCGGGTTTTTCTCCCCGTCATGATCGCGTGGCGCAGCTGCGCGAGCGGTGCGTCATCGGTGAGGCGCACCGAGGAGCCCTCGGGCACCACGCCCAGCTCGCGCCACAGGCTCATGAGATCGGGCGTGACCGGCGCGTCTTTCATGCGGGCGTAGAGCTCCTCAAGGGAGGTGGTGCCGACCGCCGCGTCTGCGGTGCGCAGCACGCGCTCGATCGGCCAGTCGGCCGCCAGTCCGCCGCTCTCGCGGGCGATCGCGCGCACGGCGTCCTGCAGTCCCTTGAGGTTGTGGGTACGGCGCCGGATGTCGACGTCCGCGAGCAGGCAGAACATCGCCCCGCCCCAGTAGGTGCGTCCCCAGGTGTGCGTGTGATCCAGACCCTGATCGCCGGGCTGCGGCAGGCCGCGCGGCATCGAGCGCAGTTCCTCCGACCACACATCTTCTTCGGTGCGGTTTCCCGCCTGCACCCGTTCCACTCCCTCGACATACGTGGCGAGCCCTTCGGACAGCCACTCGTGCCCGGGGCCGACATCGGGCAAGGCGAGGTGGGTCATCTCATGAACCAGCATCCAGTCGGACAGCAGCTGCGCCTCGGTGACATCGCGCCCCACCCGCAGGCGAAGCAGCGCGCGCGGCGTGCCGAACGTCGCGCCGCCCTGCACGCCGTCGCCCGGCTGCGCCCGCACCCGCACGATCGCCTCGGGTGTCGGGAAGCGTCCGTAGTAGGCGGCGACGATTCCCGCCGCGCGCCGCACCCACGCGAGCAGCGCCGCGCGCCCGGCGCGGAAGTCGCCTGCATCAAGCTCCACCGTGAGGCGCGCGCCATCGACGCTGAGCTCGTTGCCGGCTGCTGACTGCGTGCTCCCCGCCGCGAGGACGGCGGATGATGCCGGCGCGGGGCCGGGCGGCGCAGACTGCGCGGCCGGGGCCCATTTCCCCGCAAGCGCGGCGCCGCAGAGCGCGAGACACGCACGCGCGGCAAATCGCGCTGTGCTCGGGTGCCGACCTGACATGGGGTGATCATGGCGCATTCGCGGCACCGATGGTACAAGGCCTCATGCCCGACGCTGCCCCCCGAACCGAGCTCGTAGCGCGACTTGCGACCGACGGTTACGTGTTTGCGCCCGCGGCGGCGGCCTGCGCCGCGCTGGACCTCGATGCCGCGTCGCTGAATGCGCTGCGCGGCACCTGGGAACGCCTGCCGCGCGACGCCTATCTGCGCGACGGCGGTAACTACCGCGCGCGGCGGCACAGCTGCTTGGTGCAGACGCCGGCCGCGGGGCTGCTCAAAGCGGTTGCGCACCGGGCCCACTGGCAGCCGACCGCCTACAACGCGCTGCACGGCGGACTGGAGCGCTGGTTCGAGCCGCTCGAGCCGGCGGTGGTCGAATCATCCGCCTGGCGGGGGCTCGTCAGCTCGATCGGTGCGGTGTTTGCCGCGGTGCGCCCGGTCGAGCGTTGGTTTATCGAGGCGCATCAGTTTCGCATCGACACCGCGAACGGCATCGGCCGACCTACGCCCGAAGGGGCTCACCGGGACGGCGTGGACTTTGTCGCCGTCGTGCTGGTGGAGCGGCGCGAGTTTGAGGGTGGGGAGACGCGCGTGTTCGATGCGCGGGGCACATCCGGCGTGCGCTTCACCATGAGCGAGCCCTGGTCGATGCTGCTGATGGACGATGCGCGGGTGATCCACGAGACGACCCCCATCCGCTCGCGGCACCAGCGCGGCGTGCGCGACACGCTGGTGCTGACCTACCGGGAGTCGGGCTTCCAGGCGCCTTAGTCGTACCAGCTCCGCGCGCGAGCCCCCTCAGCCACCGTCCTCCCGGGAGCTGCGCCCGTCGATCCAGGTTTCCAGCACCTGCAGGCGTTCGTCAGCCGCCACCAGGTTCGCCCGCAAGCCGGGGGCGATGCGGCCGGTGTCGTGCGCCAGGCCGAGAAACTCCGCCGGCGACTGGCTGGCCATGCGCACCGCCTGCGCGAGCGGCACGCCCAGCATGCTCACGGCATTGCGCACGCAACTCGCCATGTCGATGTTGGAACCGGCCAGCCGGCCATCCTCGTCCAGACACACGCTTCCCGACACGGTGATCGTGCGGCCTTGCAGCTCGAAGGAGCGCGCCTGGGTGCCCACACTCGGCATCGCGTCCGTAACCAGCATGAAGCGATCGTGGGGCTTGCACTTGAGCGCCATGCGCAGCACCGCCGGGTGGGTGTGCTCGCCGTCGACGATGATGCCGCACCAGCTCGCGGCGTCGTCGAGCGCGGCGCCGACCGTGCCGGGCTCACGGCCGGTGAGCTGCGACATGGCATTGAACAGGTGGGTGAATCCGCTGAGCCCGTGGCGCAGCGCGGTGGCGATCTGCGCGTAGCTGGCGTTGGTATGCCCGGCCGAGACCACGACCCCGGCCGCTACCAGTCCCCTGATGATCTGCGGTGTGGTCATCTCCGGCGCCAGCGTCACCAGGGTCTTGCCGGCACGCAGCGAAGTGAGCAACCCCACGGCGCTGGTGTCGAGCTCGCGCAGCTTCGCCGGGTCGTGCACCCCCTTGCGCTCGACGTTGAGGAACGGTCCCTCGATGTGAATGCCCAGCACTCCGGGCACGCCGCTCTCGATCGCGCCGCGCACCGCCGCGATCGCCCGCGCGACAACGTCCAGATCGTCACTGATGAGCGTGGGCAGAAAGCCGCTGGTGCCGAAGCGGCGGTGCGCGCGGCCGATGGCGCGGATGGCATCGACGCTCGGGGCGTCATTGAAGAGGATGCCGCCCCCGCCGTTGACCTGCGAGTCGATGAACCCCGGCAGCAGCAGCGCGCCGGCGAGGTCGTGGCGCGGCGCGCGCCGGCAGCGCCGGTCCGCGGGATCGAGCACGCCCGCGATGCGTCCGGCCTCGAGCAACACGCAGCGACCCTCGATGAGCTCATCGCCCTGCAGGATCCGTGCGTTCACGAGCGCGCTGCTCATCACACGGTCTCGGTCACTTTGGACAGGTGCGGCGGCCGGTCAGGATCGATGCCGCGGGCCAGCGCCAGCGCGTTCGCCATGCGGTAGAAACTCTGGGCGAACAGTAGCGGCTCGATCACCGGATGCGCCGCGATGCTGGGCAGAACCACGCTGTGCGGCACGTCGGCGCCCGCCACCAGGAGGTCGGCGCCCCGCGCGGCGAGCTCGCCCGCGAGGCGCGCCACGCCGGCCCGGCTTCGTTTTGCGTGAAAACCAGCAGTGGAAAGCCCGCGTGCACCAGCGCCATGGGTCCGTGGCGCAGCTC
>JBOIAH010000185.1:0-1624 GCA_050739055.1 Steroidobacteraceae bacterium
CTGTAGTAGTCTTCGGCGTGCACGCCGAGGACGGCCGCCTTGATGCGCAGATTGATGTCCTTGGAGACCAGGATGACCCGCGCATCGTGCTGTTCGTTCTGCAGCGCGAGCGTCTGCGCCAGGATGACGTTGTCGCCGTCCTGGCCGGGCAGCCTCGCCGGCAGGGCTTCGGCGAGCTGGCGCGTCTGGAAGAACAGCCTTCCGGTGGGGGGCTTCTTGCCATGGTTGCCCGAGTAGCCGCTCGGCAACTGCAGACCGCGATCGATCTGTTCCTTGGTGACATCGCGCATCATGTCGTCGAGCAAACGGCTTACCTGGCGCACGTTGCGCGAGGCCTCCGACAGCCCCTTCTTGTGGGCGTCGAGCTCCTCGAGTACCACCATGGGCAGGTACACGTCGTGTTCCTCGAAGCGGAAGATGGCCGTGGGATCGTGCATCAGCACGTTCGTGTCGAGCACGAACAGCCGTCGCCCGGCGCGCGACCTGCCCTGCACGTCGCGCGCTTCGCCCGAAGCCGCGGTGGGACCGGGTTCATAGACTCCGCGCTGCTTCAAGCACTTGCTCCGCGTGGCCGGGTTCAGGACTTGACCGGTTCGAGGATGGCGTCGAGGTTGAGCGAATCGCAGAACTCCATGAACTCCTCGCGCAGCTGCGCCACGTGAATGCGGCTCGGGACGTTCACGATCATCTGCACGGCGAACATGGGCGCGCCGGTATGGGCGGCGGGGTAGCTGCGCGTGGAAGCTTCCGCGATGTCGATGCCGCGCGTGGCGAAAAAACCCGCCAGTCCGGACACGATGCCCGTCTGATCCAGGCACACCACATCGATCGAGTAGGGCAGCATGTCGGTGCGCGGGGCGCGCGGCTCGGTGCGCCGCAGGTGGATGCTGAGATTGCCGGTCTCGGCGAGGCGCTTCAACTCTGTCTCAAGCTTCGCCAGCGCGTGCCAGTTGCCCGACACCAAGAGCAGCATCGCGAACTCGGTGCCGAGGTTCGCCATGCGGCTCTCGCTGATGTTGCCGCCGGACTCGCTGATTACGCGGGTCAGCTCATGGACCATCCCCGTGCGGTCGCTGCCGATCGCCGAAACGGCCAGGTGCTGTGTCATCTGTTGGGGTCGAAGTGATTCTTACCGGCCTGCGGCCTTCGAGTGTACCGGGAGCACGGTCCGGTTGCGACCTTCCTGCACGGCGCGTGGCGCGAGGCTTGCCTCCGCGCAAGTCCCGCTCGTAACATCGCAGGCTTCCCCGAACGCGCTGAAAGTCTCATGTTCTCAGGCAGCCTGGTTGCCATCGTCACTCCCATGCGCCCGGACGGCGCCGTCGACTTTGAGGCCTGGGCACGGCTGCTCGACTTCCACCTGGCCAACGGCACCAACGGCGTGGTGGTGGGCGGCACCACGGGGGAGTCGGCGACGCTGCGCGATGCGGAGCTGCGCGAGCTGACAGTGCGCGCGTGCGCACAGCTGCGCGGCCGGCTCGCGGTGATCACCGGGGGCGGCACCAGCAGCACCGCGACCACCGTGGAACGCGTCGCCTGGCTCTCGGACTTGCCGGTCGATGGCCTGCTCCTGGTCACCCCGGCCTACAACCGCCCGACCCAGGAGGGACTGTATCTGCACTTC
>JBOIAH010000186.1:0-1491 GCA_050739055.1 Steroidobacteraceae bacterium
GCCTATGTCGATCCACGATCACTCTCCGGTTTCCCACCTGCCCGCGCCAACCGGCGGGGCAGCATACGCTGGACCCCGGCGGCGGGCGAAGCCCGCGGGGAAGCCGTTGACAGCCTCGCCGGGAGGCGAGGATGCTCATCGCATGGTGCGGGGACACTGTGCATGCGAGCGGCTCGCCCCCCGGAGGTTGAGCCCGTGACGCTGTCGCCCAGCGAGCGCGCCCGCTACCACCGGCACCTCGCGCTGAAAGAGATCGGCGCCGCGGGCCAGGAAAAGCTCAAGGGTGCGCGCGTGCTGATCGTCGGCGCAGGCGGGCTCGGCTCGCCCGCCGCGCTGTATCTCGCGGCGGCGGGCTGCGGCACGCTGGGACTCCTTGACTGCGATCGGGTCGACGTTTCCAACCTGCAGCGCCAGGTGCTGTTCGATACCGCGGGGCTGGCGCGCCCAAAGGCCGAAGCCGGGCGCGAGCGCCTCGCCGCCCTCAACCCGGAAGTTCGGGTGGTAGCGCACGCGCTGGAACTGAAGGCCGCCAATGTGCGCGCGGTGCTCACGGACTACGACCTGGTCCTCGACGGCTCAGATCGGCTGTCCACCCGCTACCTGGTGAACGACGCCTGCGTGATCCTCGGACTGCCGCTGGTATCGGCGGCGATCCACCGCTTCGAGGGACAGGTCATGACCTACGTGCCGGGGCTCGGGCCGTGCTACCGGTGCCTGTTCCCGGAAGCGCCCGACGGAGTCGTCGCCAACTGCGCCGAGGCGGGCGTGCTCGGCGTGCTGCCCGGCGTGCTCGGCACGCTGCAGGCGACCGAGGCCATCAAGCTCATCACCGGAGCGGGCACGCCGCTCACCGGGCGGCTGCTCACCTACGACGCGCTCGAGATGCGTTTTCAGGAGTTCCGCGTCACGCGGCGGCGCGACTGCGCCGTGTGCGGCGATGCCCCCACGATCACCGAGCCGCGTGATCCGGCGCCGCAGGGTGCGAGCGGCGCGGCGGGCATACGCCGCCTCGCCCCGGCCGCGCTGCACGCCCTGCTGCATCCGGCCGTGCCGGCGCCGGCGCCGCACCTCATCGACGTGCGCGAGGTGTGGGAATTCAACACCGGGCACCTGCCCGGCGCGGTCAACATTCCGCTGAGCGAGTTGCCGCGGCGGCTCGGGGAGATTCCGCGCAGCGGTGCGTCGGTGTTCATCTGCCGCAGCGGCAGCCGCAGTCTCGCCGCCTGCGCGATCGCGCTGCAGGCGGGGGCCGCGGCGCCCGCCAATCTCGACGGCGGACTGCAGGCGTGGGCGGCACAGGTCGATCCCGCGCTGCCGGTGGCCTGAACGGTCAGCTTGGGCTCGGGCACCGCGACCTGGCGAATGACGGTGCCCGCGGCGGCTCGGTCCCGAGCCGGATGCCTCGCCGGAGCATCTCGAGCGCCGCCCGCGGCTCGTCCGCGAACGAGAACAGCCCGAGATCCTCGGCGGCGATCGTGCCGTGGCGCACCA
>JBOIAH010000187.1:0-13943 GCA_050739055.1 Steroidobacteraceae bacterium
ATCCGGTGGAGTCGGTGCAGAAGATGCACCGCATTGATCCGGAAGTGGTGAAGCGCACGTTCGAGCAGGCCGGTTTCAAGCTCGACGCCCAGGACGATACCTTCAGGAATCCACAGGACGACCACGGCAAACTGGTGTTCGATCCGTCAATTCGGCACAAGACGGATCAGTTCCTGTATCGCTTCCGCAAGCCTTAGCAGGGGCGGTCCGTGCCCCGGTTGCGCAATGACCAGCGCAGCAGCCCCACTGCGTAGGTCGTGTAGTAGCCCGCCAGCGTCCCCACGAGGAGCAGCGTCAGCGGCCCGAGTGCCATTGCGGGCGGCGGCGCGCTGGCGCCCGCACCGGGAAGGCCGTTGACCAGGAAGCGATAGGCGATGCGGCAGACGAGCAGCGTGGACAGCGCGACACCCAGGTGCGCGCTCGGGGTGTAGTACCGGCCCTCGGCCGATACTTCAAAGCGCGTGAGCCGTAGTCCGAGCACCCCAAGGCCGATTCCCACGGCCGCCCCGCATGCCAGCGAACCCGCCGCCAACCACGGACGCACGGGCGAGAGGCGCTGACGTCCGAGCGTGCGGCGGATGCGCGAGTACAGGCGCCAGACGATGAGCGCGATGATCGCGACCGTGACGAGCGCGTGCGGTGCTCCGGGCGATGCCATCAGGAGAGCACCCTGAACCACAGCGCCGGCGCCAGGGGAATGCCTCGTGCCGCGCGCGAATCGAGACTCAGGAAGCAGCGGGCCCGGTCGGATGATCCGGCCGGGCCCGCGAGTCGACTACGGCTCAGGGCCGCCGCGAGGCTAGTGATCGCCCGCCTCGTCCACGACTGCCTGGATGAACTTCGCGCCGTTCGGCGTGCCGAGTCCGGTCACGTTGTCCCAGCCGGGGCCCGTCTTCAGCGACGAATCCGTCCCGAAGGTGAACACGTCCCAGCGCGTCGAGCCAGCGCTCTGGAACAATGCGCTCACGTAGCGCCTGGTGCCATTCAGGGGCGCCGCCAGAGTGTCCGCGCTCAGGAACTGCGGAGGCGCGGGCGGGTTCAGGATGGTCCCGCGCACGTTCAGCCGTGTGTCATCCCTTCGCACGTTGACGTCGACGATCGCATCGTCAGACAGTTCATAGAGGAGCGGCGCCGCCTGTCCCAGCACCCCGCCGCCCGCCTGCGCGTTGGCCTGATTGGCGATCGCCCACACAGCGGAGAACATCGGGCAGGAGAGGCTCGTCCCGCCGAACACCTCCACGAACTGCGGGTCACCCGACACGCTGTCCGGCGTGACGATGATCTCGCTCCCGGTCTCGGGATCGGCATTCATGGAAATATCCGGAGTCTGACGGAACTTGCCCGGCAGATGCTTCTGGAATCTGGGCTTGGCGTATACGACGCTCGCCCCACCTCCGGATCCCGACTGGAAACCGAAGAACAGCGGCGGAACCGTCGGCGGATTCGGGGTGGGATTGGCGATGCGCACGAAGTTCAGGCCCCACCCGGTCTGCAGCCTGATGTGTTGATCATCGTCGAGGAACGTGCTCGTGCCCCCGACCGCGGTCGCAAACGGGGAATCGGCATTCGCCCCGGCCGATACCGAGTTGATCCCGAAGTTGAAGTTGTCAAAGGCCAGGTTATCCCCGGAGTCTCCGGTCGAGATCTGGTGGGAGATACCCAGCGCGGCGGCGATCTCGGAAATGCCGTTCTCGACTATCAGCTCCGAGGGCAGCAGGTCGACCAGTGCGATCTCCGGTATTCCGAAGCTGTTCGACAGCGAGTTGCCCAACCCATTCTCGATAGCGAACAGATTGGCGATATCGAGATTGGTGAACGAGTCGTCCTCGCCCAATACCAGGACGATGTTCGCGCCGGGGGCGATCGCGTGCGCCCATTCCACGTCGAGCGTGGTCTCGAACTGCCAGTTCCCGGCGATGCAATTGTTGAGGGTGCTGCTGCAGGTCGGAGGCGGATTGTTGGGACTGACGATCGTGAAATTCGCCGCCGTCAGCGGGGGCAGCCCGTTCAATGAGGAGAACAGGTTGGCGTCATCCGCGATGGTGTTCGAGCCGAAGGCATCGACGATCACGATGGTCTGGCCGGTGCCGTCGAGGCCCTGGCTGTAGAGCGCGTTCAGGCCGTAGGCGCTCTGAATCTCCGCGGCATCGTAGCCGCACGAGGGCAGGTTGGGGGCGGGACTCGTGATGTCCGCTCCATACCGGTTGCCGAAGTACGCGGCGGACGGCGTGCTGCCATTCGTCGTGAAGGCAACGAACTCGGGCGGACGCAGGCACTGCGCACTGAAGAACAGGCCATCGGGGCCCGCGGCCGCGGGCGACAGTCCATCATAGGGTACGCCGCTCGCAGGGTCGACGGCGGGGCTCACGTGCGCCCGGTACTTCAGATCGTTCAATCCCTGCACCGTCGCCACGAGCGCCCCGGCCGCTCCGCTCACGGAAGGCTCGGACGTGGTGACACGGTGGACCGCTCCACTGACCATGGCGCGGTGGATCTGCACGTTGAAGGCGGTCTGGGCGTCCGCCACACGTCCCTGCGCGACCACGAAGTGATTCATCTTGTCCGTGGTGGTGACCCGCAGGTTGTGAGAGGCGAGGAAATTGCGCACCTGGGCCGCATCGTCCGCGGTTGGCGCGAACTGGGCCTGGTACTGGGCCAGGGTGAGAAAATGGTGGTAGCTGGGAGATGCCTTGTCATACATGTCCCGCACCATGGCATCGAGCGTCGCCTTATTGTGCAGATTCAACCAGACGGTCACCGAGATCTGCTTGTTCTGATCCTCAGGACCCATGTTGCTCGCCAGATTGGGCGCGGCGGCGAAGGCCGATCCCACCGTGAGCGCAAGAAGTCCCAGCCAGGTCACGACGGACGAGGCAACATCAAGATGAGTCGACGGCTTCATGGCTCCCTCGCGATTGTTTTGCGTTGTAGTGGCGTCCTGCCGAAGAGGCGCGCGCCTATCCCCTCGCGCGCGCGCAGCTTGTTGGCCAGCCGGCAACCTACGCCGGCAGCGGATTGCAAGTCAATAATAAGTGAAGCGCGGCGATGTTCCCGCGCGGCACATTATGTAATGCCATGCAAGTCACGCCGCGGCCGACGGCAGCACCCGTGCCAGCGGACGCGGGGACGCAGCGACTCAACTGCTCTTGATGCTCTTGAGGACTGTCGCGGTGACGCGATTGCGACCGTCATGCTTGCTGCGATATAGCGCCGCGTCCGCAATCTTCAGGACGCGTTCGGCCATGCGCCGCTCACCCGCCGGCACCCGATCCATTCCGCACAGTCCGAAACTGGCGGTGACCTCGAGACTGCGCTTGCCGGACTTGAACGCGGTCTGCGCGACCGCGCTGCGCAGCTTGCGGGCCACCGTGAGCGCCGCCTCGTAGGGCGTCTCCGGCATGACAATGGCGAATTCCTCCCCGCCGATGCGCGCCACCCAGTCCACCCCGGCGCGCAGCCCCTGCTGCAGCCGCGGACCCAGCTGCTTGAGGATGTCGTCGCCGGCGGCATGACCCAGTGTGTCGTTGATTCTCTTGAAATAATCGATGTCGCAGAGAATCAGCGACAGGGCGCGCCCGTAGCGTGCAGCCCGCTCGACCTCGCGCGGAAAGTGCTTGCCGAAGAAGCGCCGGCTGGCGAGCCGGGTGAGATCATCCGTCGCCGAGAGCTTGCGATTTTCCGCAAGCGTGATGCGCAGCGCCGCCTCGAGCTCTGCGATGCGCCTGGCCGCGTTGATGCGCGCCTCGAACTCCGCGGCGGACACCCGCCGCCCGATGCAGTCATCCGCCCCCGCGAGCAGCCCCGCCTCGCGCTCCGGCGAGTCATCGAGCTCCGCCACGTAGACAATGTAGGGTGCACGAGCGGCCGGCCGCGCCCGCAGCTGGCGCACCAGCTCCGGGCTGTCGGTGAGCACCACCGGGCGAGACTCCGCTGCCAGGCGCTTCAAGGCGTCCGCGTCATCCGTCGCCGACTCGAAGTCGAGCATGTCGGGCCTGATGCGTCCCTCGATGTGCTGGCGCAGCGGGGCCTCCTGAAAGGCGAGCAGTGCCTTCGGCGGCGGCAGCACGCGCACCATGACGGCCAGCGTCGCGGTGGTCCCCTCCTCGATGGTCGGGGGCTTCTGCGCGCGTTTTTCCAGGACTCGCTGGATGACCGTGGTGTGTCCACCGCCGGGTGGCATTCGAACGCTCCAGTGCCTTGAAGGTCGTCGGACGGGGGGGAAGAGTACCAGTCCCTCCCCGGCGCCGTAGCGATCTAATGCGCGGAGTGCCCGCCGGCGCCTTCGGCGCGATCCTCGAGTCCCTTGAGCGCGGCGGGCAGGTCCTTGCGCAGCGAGCGCACCACGAGGACTTGAGGAATCCAGAAGCCGGGGTCGACGTACACGTCGTACTCCACCAGGGTCGCGGACCCGTCGGCCGCCTGCGTCAGCAGCCAACTGCCCTGCTCGTCTCTGAGGTCGCCGCTCACGCGCCGGAAATCAATCCGCTGCGGACGGTCATAGTCGAAGCGCAACACGTAGCGGATGGTGGGCAGCAGCCAGGAATAGCGGACCTCCTGCTCGATGTCTTCCCAGCGCCCGTCCGGGGCAGCGGCGATCCGGCGACAGCCCTTGAGCGCGGGCACGAACAGCAGCGCCTGCCGGCAGTCGGTCATGATTCGCCAGATCGTCTCCGCGGGCGCCTTGATCCGCACGGCGGCGCGCACCCGCCCGCTGGGACGCTCGGGATCAATCGCGGCGGCGGTCTGCACGACCACCTCGCCGGCCGCGAGGCGCCGCTCGACTGCGGGATCCGCAGTCCACGCGCTGAGCGCTGCGACAGCGTGCAACGGCAACACGGCAAGCGCCAGATACAGGCCTGACCTCAGATCAATCACGATCGTTACCAATGCGGTGCGCGGTTGAGCCTTCACCCTCGATCATTCGTGAGTACCCGCGATCCTGTGGCGCGTTCACGCCGCCCGTGCGCCGTCGCGCAGCGGCGCGTTCCTGCGGCGTCAGCGCTCGCGCGCACCGGTCTTTCGGGCAGGCGCTTGGGCCCGAGCGGCCAGGACTTCCGCCAGCTCGCCGCGCGTCTCCTCGATGTGCGCCCTCGCCAGGCGCTGTGCCTCGTGCACCCTGCCGGCCGCCCACGCCCCATAGAGCGCGCTGTGCTCCCGGTTTGCGCGCCGGACGCGCCCGGCCGCGAGCAGGTGGATGCGCACGTAGCGCTGCGCGAGCGTGTGCAGGCGGTAGAGGACTTCGCCCGCGACCGGCTGCAGGCGCGGCACGATCAGCGCAAGGTGAAACGCGCAGTTGAGGTCGCCCGACGAATGCAGTTTGCCGGCCGCGAGCGCCTCGGTGAGCGCGGCGAGCGCCTGCCGGGCGGTGGCGTGGTCCGCGGCTGAGGCACTGCGCGCTCCCTGCCCGACCGCGGCGGGTTCGATCGCGAGGCGCAGCCGGAAAACCTCCTGCGCTTCGGCCACCGACAACGGGCGCACCTGGAAGCCGCGGTGCACGTAGATGTCCACCAGCCCTTCGGAGCGCAGCTGCACCAGCGCTTCACGCACTGGAATCTTGCTGATGCCGTACTCGGCGGCGATGGCGTCCTGGCGCAGCGCCGCGCCCGGCGCATAGGCGCCGCTCAGGATTTTATCGCGGATGCGCGCCGTGATCTGCGCGCTCATGGTGCGCGACAACGGCGCGTCCGGGCCCGATGGCGCGGCTTGCGCGACCCGCTCAGGCGGCATCCGCGCCGATCCCGAAGCAGAACGGGTCGCGCGCATCGAGCAGCAGGCTGCCCTCGCCGCTCACGAACGCGGTCCCGCGGATGGTAGGAATGACCGCCGCGCCGCTGCGCCGGTAGCGGGTGCGAAATATGCTGCCGATGATGCTCTCCTGCACCCACTCGGCGCCCTCGGCCAGCTTGCCGTCCGCGGCCAGGCACGCGAGCTTGGCACTGGTGCCCGTGCCGCACGGGGAGCGGTCGTAGGCGCCGCCGGGACACAGGACGAAGTTGCGCGCCTGGGCGCCGGGGGAAGCCGCGGGCCCGAACAATTCGACGTGATCGACCTGGGGATAGCCCTGGGTGTTGAGCGCCTGGCGCACCCGTGTGCAGTAGGCGCACAGCGTCCCGACGTTGGCGAGCTTGAGCTCCTGGCCATGGCCCTCGACGAGATAGAACCAGTTGCCGCCCCAGGCGATGTCGCCGGTCACGGCGCCGACCCCGGGCACGTCAACCCGCACCGCTTTCGCCTGGCGATGACTCGCGACGTTGGTCACCGACACCGAGCCGTCGGCGTGCAGCACCGCGGTCACCACTCCGACGGGTGTCTCGATGCGATGCTCCCCCGGCTGTATCCGGCCAAGGTGCGCGAGCGTCACGGCGAGCCCGATGGTCCCGTGGCCGCACATGCCGATATAACCCGTGTTGTTGAAGAAGATGACGCCCGCGGCGCACGCCGGATCTTCCGGCGGCACGAGCCAGGCGCCCACCAGCGCATCCGAGCCGCGCGGCTCATTGACCACGGCGGCGCGGAACCGGTCGTACCGATCCCGCAGCACGCCCAAGCGAGCCGCGAGCGGGCCGCGTCCCAGATCCGGCCCGCCCTCCAGCACCACCCGGGTCGGTTCCCCGGCGGTGTGGGAATCGACGATGCGGATCCTGGTCATGACGGGCGGGTGGCGCGCGCCTGTTCGACCAGCCGCGTGACCTGCGAGCGGCGCTCGCCCGCGAGCGGCAGCCGCGGCGGGCGTACGCGCTCGGAGCCGCGTCCCAGGAGCTGTTCGGCGAGCTTGATCGCCTGCACCAGGTCGGGTTCGGAATCCAGGTGCAGCAGCGGCATGAACCAGCGGTAGATGCGGCGCGCGCGCGCGAGGTCAGAGGCAGCGAGCGCCGCATACAGCGTGAGCGACTCGGCGGGAAAGGCGTTCGTCAGCCCCGATACCCAGCCCTGCGCCCCGAGCGTGAGTGCCTCGAAGGCGAGGTCGTCCAGGCCCGCGAACAGCACGAAGCGCTCGCCGAACGCATTGATCAGGTCCGTGATGCGGCGCGGATCGGGCGAGGATTCCTTGATGGCGACGATGTTGCGGACGCTGGTCAGGCGCTCGAGCGTCGCGATCTCGAGGTTGACGCGGTACGAAGCCGGATTGTTGTACAGCATGACCGGCAGGCCGGTGGCCGCCGCGATCTCGCGGAAGTGGTACTCGAGCTCCTCGGGCGTCGGCACGTAGACCATGCCCGGCAGCACCATGAAGCCGCTCGCGCCGAGTACTTCCGCGTCGCGCACGAAGCTCACCGCGGTGGCGGTGGTGAACTCCGATACCCCGGCGATCACCGGGACCTTGCCGCCCGCGACCTCGACGGCGGCGGCGAGCAGCGCGCGCTTCTCGCGCGCGTCGAGCGAATTTCCCTCACCCACCGTGCCCATCAGCACGAGTCCCTGGACCCCGTCGGCGATGAGCGCGCGCTGCACGTCCTGGGTCGCGCGCAGGTCGAGCTCGAGGCTGGGCGTGAACTGGGTGGTCGCGGCGGGAAACACTCCGGACCACGTGCACGCGAGGTTGCTTGCCATACCTTAGAATCGTATACGATCTACGAATGGACGGGCAAGGCACGCACGCGCACAGTTCCCGCGTCTGCGCGCTGCTCGCGGCGCTGGCGCTCGCGGCCGCGCGTATCATGCACGGCGCGCGCTACAATCCGGCGGCGGCGCGCGGGCTCACGCTCGGCGGCATTCCGGGTGCGCTGATCGCGGCAAGGAGACGCTTAGAACATGACGCTGACTCCGTTTCATGTCGCCCTCCAGGTCAGGGATGTCGACGAGGCGCGGCGCTTCTATGGCGAGGTTCTCGGCTGCACCGAGGGGCGCAGCGCACCCGAGTGGGTCGATTTCAACCTGTACGGGCACCAGCTCGTCTGCCACCTCAATCCGCAGCTCGGCCGGCGCGGGCGCCTTGGCTCGCATCTCAACGCGGTCGACGGTCATGGGGTGCCGGTACCGCACTGCGGCGTGGTGCTGCCGCCCGAGGAGTGGTCGCGCCTCGCCGCACGACTCAAAGCGCACCAGGTCGAGTGGGTCATCGAGCCGTGCACCCGCTTCCAGGGCGCGCCGGGCGAACAGTCGACTCTCTTTATCCTCGACCCGACAGGCAATGCGCTCGAATTCAAGTCCTTCGCAGATATCGGGCAGCTGTTCGCGCGCTAACCCAGGGGATGCGCTCAGCCACCCGGGTTGAGCAGCGCCGTGGCCTGATCGATCCCGTCGCAGTAGTTCGCGAGCACCCTGGCTGTGATCGGGATGTACTCGCCCGCCTCGGCCCAGCGCGCTCCGTCGATCGCCTCGCGCACCGCCGGCAGGGTCTTCACGCCATAGCCGGTGAGCATGCCCGGCGCGTAGACGAAGTGCCGATACCACCCACGCCCCGGCAGCCCGCGGGCATCCGTCAGGCGCTGCTCCATTCCCTGCAGCAGTTGGTTCAGCTGCCGGCGCCGTGACTTGTCGAGCGCAAGCGTACCGGCGGCGAGCCTTGCGTAGGCCGCGTCATAGGCCCGCGCGCTGGTCTTGAGGCGCGTAACGATGTTCTCGAGTGGCGTGAAGTCGAGCGACGGAACCTTCGCCTCGCGCGCCGGCGGCAACACCACGCGGCTCGGATCCGCGGCAAGACCAAAATCGTTCTGCTCGATGAGCCTGGCGAGCTCGGCGGCCTTCCTGCGCATCGTGTCGGTGAGCTTGCGCAGTTCCTCGACGTAACTGCCGATGGTATCGGCGAACTCGCCGAATTGCAGCGGCAACACGTCCGCGTCCGCCATGCGCAGCACGACGTGCCCGACGGTCTGCGCCTCGGCCACGCCGTACTCGAAGGTCGGGTCACCGAAGCGCACGTAGTGATCGAACGAGTCGTAGTTCGAGTGATAGACGCCGGCCTGATCGGCCTCGCCGCCATATTCGATGCTGAGTGCGGCGAGCCCCAGGTGCTGCAGGAACGGCGTGTAGTCGGAGCCGGAACCGAGCGCCCGGATCGGCAGATCCCCGCCGGCCGCGGCCATCTTCGCGTCCCGCTTGCCTTCCTCGGCGTCCTCGTCGTCCGTGGGCGCTCGCTCGTAGCCCTGCACCAGCATGCGGGCCCGCAGCCGCGCCTGCGCGCTGACGCCGGTCTCGGGATCTTTCACCGTGCTGGCGACGTCGTTGAGCAGGTGCTGCAGCGCGTGGCTGCCGGCGCTCGCGAGGAAGCCGCGCTCGTTGGTGTCGGAGTTCAGGTACAGCACGGCGTCGCGCTGCAGCTCCGCGGCGTGGGTCTCCGCCCACTCGGTCGAGCCGAGCAGGCCCGGCTCCTCGCCATCCCAGCTCGCGTAGACCAGCGTGCGCTTGGGCCGCCAGCCGCTCTTCAGCAGGGCGCCGATCGCCTTGGCTTCGGCCAGCATCGCAACCTGGCCGGACAGCGGATCCCACGCGCCGAACACCCAGCCGTCGCGGTGATTGCCGCGCACCACCCATTCATCCGGGTCCTCGCGGCCGGGAATCCTCGCGATGACGTCGTACAGGGGCTTGAGGCTCCAGTCCGAGCTGATCGCCAGGTGCACCTTTGCAGGGCCCGGCCCCAGGTGATAGGTGATCGGCAGCGCGCCGCGCCACTTGGGCGGCGCCACCGGGCCGGCGAGCGCGGCGAGCAGCGGCTGCGCATCGGTGTAGGAGATCGGCATCACCGGGATCTTGAGAATGGTCCTGGCCTCCGAGATTGGCAACAGCTTGGCATTCTTGGTCGCGCCCACACCCGGTGTAAGCGGATCGCCGCTGTAGAGCGTCATGTCCAGCACCGAGCCGCGCTGCACGCCCTCGGGCGGCCGCCAGCCTCCCTGCGGGTACACGTCGCCCTGCGCGTAACCGTCTTCGTGCGGGTCGGAGTAGATGAGGCAGCCGATGGCACCGTGCTCGTAGGCGAGCTTCGGCTTGAGCCCCCGCCAGCCGCCGCCGTAGCGGGTGATGACGATCTTGCCCTTGACGTCGATGCCGCGGCGCGCGAGCTCCTGGTAGTCGTCCGGCATGCCATAGTTGAGATAGACGAGCTCGCCCGTCACGTCGCCGTCCGCTCCATACACGTTGTACGGCGGCAAGCCGTCGGTGAGCGTGGAAGTGGCATCGCCCGCGATCGGCGGCTCGGTCAGGCTCGCCGTGAACTTCGTGGGTGCGACGAGCTCCAGGCTGTGCTGCTTGAGCGTCGGATACAGCACCTCGAACTCCTCGATCTGCGCCTGCCATCCCCACCGCCTGAACAGGTCGCGCACTACTTCCGCGTTGGCTTTGTCGTGCGGCGAACCGACGTGGTTCGCGTCCGAGGACAGGTTCTTCAACCAGCCGCGCAGCTCGCCCGGACTCAGGTCGCCGTCGAAGCGCTGTTCGAGCCCCTGCTCGCGCTGAGCCTCCTGCGCGCTGAAACCGAACAGTGGCGTTGCGCTCGAGCCCGCGCCCAACGCCGCCAGCGGAATGAGCGATGACACCGTGAGAAGCAGCGCTCGCACGCCGCGCGGCGTGCGTGACTGGGAATTCCTTGATCGCGGCGCGACGTGCATGTCCTTAGAACCCTTTCGTGCAGTGACTGGTGTGACCTGCGGGTCGCCAATACTAAATCCAAACCGCCACGGACGCCCGTCAGTGAGCCCGCCGCCGGCAACTACACCGACACCATTACGGTGACCGTGAACTACTGATTCAGTCCACTACGCTCGACTGGATCGCGATGCCCGCACGCAGCACGTGGCTCACCGGCGTGTTCTCGGCGACCTCCAGCAGGCGGGTCTTCTGCGCTGCGCTGAGCGGCTTGGTGAACGACAGGCGCCGTTCGATGTGTTCGCGGCCGTCGGGCTCGCGCGACCAGCGCACCCCGACGGTGATCTTCCCCAGCGTCCAGTCGTTGTGCGCCGCGTGCTTGCGCAGCGCCACCGCCGTGCAGGCGCCGAGGCTCGCGAGCAGCAGCTCCCGCGGCGCGAACCCCGCATCGCTCCCGCCGGCGGCGACCGCCTCGTCGGCCGTCAGGTGATGGTGGCCGGAGACGACCTGCTGCACGTGCTGGTGTTCATTGATTACGGTGACGTAAGCCATGAGGTTGTCCTGTGCCGCTGGAGTGCGCTGCCCGGGCAAACATACTGCGGGCGATGCTGCCGATACTCATGCCGGTGACGTCGTCGAGCCGGTAGGGCTTGCCGGTGAGAATCGCCTCGGCCGCCCGCAGGCCGCTGCGAATCGCCGGTCCGATCCCCTCCCCCAGATCGCGGGTCGCAAGTCCGGCCGCATCCCCGGTGATGAAGGCATTGTCGCGGCGCACGACCTGCACGCGGCCGCGCAGATAGTAGCTGTAGCCGGTGGGATCGTAGTGCGCACCGCGGGTGAGGCCCGCGCCGAGCTTGTCCGCGAGATGCGCCCAGTGCTGCTTGATGTCCTGGCCGCCGCTCTTGATGCGCGCTGCGATCCCGCCGACGCCGACGTTGAGCCAGCCGTCTTCCTTCGGCACGTACCACGAGTATCCCGGCAGCCCGCGCTCGAAGAACCACAGATGGCAGTCCGGATCCTTCCAGTCATACTCGATCTCGTGCTCGAGCGTCACGATCTGCAACTCGTGGGCACGCGGATTCAGCTCCTTGAACACAGCACGGTACACCGGGCAGCGCGTGCCGCCCGCGCCGATGAGATAACGGCAGCGGTACGCGCCGTCGAGCACGTAACCGCCGGCAGCGGCGCTGATGTCGCGCACGTTGTGCTGCTCGACCGGGGCGCCGCAACGCTGCAGCAGCCAGGCGTCGAACTCGAAGCGGCGGATGGAGTACTGCACGCACGGTATCGGCAGGTGCAGGCGGCCGATGTGCACCCGCAAACGGGGAAAGGTCAGCAGCCGATGCGGATAGGCCGTAAGATCCAAGTCGAGCTCGCGCACCACCTCCGGAGTTATCCACCCGGCGCACAGCTTCAGGCGCGGGAAGCGCTCCCGATCGAGCACCAGCACGTCCGCGCCCGCGCGCCGCAGCTGCCACGCGGCGGCGGACCCAGCGGGCCCTCCGCCGACGATGAGGACGTCACACGAACGCATGAACCGTCAGGGGGTGTAGAGGTGCGCGCGGGTCCACGCGATGTCGTTGTTGTCGCGCGTGGCGAACAGCACCTGGAACAGCTGCAGCGTGCCGGTCGTGAACGCCGCGATCGAGCCGGCCAGATACAGCCGCCACATGCGCACGAACTTCTCGTCGAACATGGCGCGCACCCGCTCGCTCGCCGCCTCGTAGCCCGAGAGCCACTGCCGCAGGGTCTGCGCGTAGTGCAGCCGCAGGTTCTCCACGTCCAGTATCGACAGGTCCCACGGCTCGAAGATGCGCGACATCTCCCCGAGCGACGGCGGATAGGCGCCGGGGAAGATCCGTTTCTCGATCCACGGCTGCAGCCGCGCCGGGTAGTTGCGGCCGATCGAATGGATCAGTCCGCGCCCGTTGCTGCCCAGGCACTGCCGCGCGATGCGTCCGAGCGTCGGGTAGTTCTTCGGGCCCACGTGCTCGAGCATGCCGACCGACACGAAGGCGTCGTAGCGCCCGCAAATGTTGCGGTAGTCGTCCTCGACGAACTCCACGCGCGCGGCGAGGCCCTCGCACGCGGCGCGCTCGCGCGCATACGCCACCTGCTGGTGCGAGATGTTGAAGGCCCGGACCCGCACGCCGTAGCGGCGCGCCATGTGCAGCGCCAGCGCGCCCCAGCCGCAGCCCGCCTCGACCACGCTCTCGCCCGCCTTCAGCCGCACCTTGCGGCACACGTGATCCATCTTGGCGGTCTGCGCCTCATCCAGCGTCGCGGCGGGCGTCGGGTAGTAGGCGCAGGTGTAGGCCATCGTGCTGCCGAGCCACAGCTCGTAGAAGCCATTGCCGATGTCGTAGTGGCGATGGATGTTGTGGCGCGAGCGGGCCGGCGTGTTGCTGCGCGCACGGTGCGCGAAGTCGGCGGCGCGCCCGCGGAGCGACGGCTTGCTGCGCATGCCGCCCGCGCGGTACACGGTCTCGAGGAGCCTCACCAGGTCCCCCTCGATGGTCACGCTGCCGTCGCTGTAGGCATCGCCGAAGCGCACCCACGGGTCGGCCAGGATCGACAGCAGGTTCGCGCGGCTGGCGAAGGCCACACGCGCGACGGGCGTCACGGCGCCCGTCCCCACGCGCGCACCGCCGCGCAACGCGAACTCCACGGGCGGATCCCCCAGGATCGAGCGCAGCCGGGCAAGCAGCCAGCCGTCCAGGGCGCGCCCTTCGGCCGGCGCCGGCTGCTGCGCTGTATCGGCGGCCCCCGGAATGGACGCGCGGGCGGCCTGGCCGTGCTCTGGCGCGCTCGCCAGACCTTCATCGCAGGCGTTCACGGCTTGGGTCCTCCTTCTGAGAGTCTTAATCTAGCACGCAAGCCCCGCCGCGGCAGCCGCCCCGAAGGGGTACCGGAGGGCCTGAGCGCGCCGGGTGCTTGTCGGGCCGGGTGGGTCACCAGCACCCGGTTCAGGAGGCTCGCCAGACGGGCAGCGGCGAGCAACAGGCGCTCGCGGACAATCGCCTCGGCCTCCCGCTGGTAGTCGCCATCGAGCACCACGATCCCGGGCGGCAAGCGGTTGCACCCAAAGCCCGGGTAGTGATACGCCACGTTCTTCGCCAGGTTGTTGGATTCCGAGGCCCAGCCGTCGGGGGTGCCCTGGCCGGCATCCTCCGCCAGGCTGCGCGCCTCGAGCGCGAGCGCGTCGATATCCGGCGGTGGCTGCTGGCGATTGCGCGTGTGCAGCGCGAGCCGCACCAGGTCGGTGTCCCAGGCGCGATGCAGGCTCTCGCGGCCGCGCGTCCTCACCCCGGCAAGCGCCACCGGCACGCGATTGCCGCCGCGATCGCCGTTGTCGGCCGCGTGCAGCGGCTGGTGAATGTCGGCGACCAGGTGGACCACCCATTTCAACGCCTCATTGC
>JBOIAH010000188.1:0-5411 GCA_050739055.1 Steroidobacteraceae bacterium
GGCGCGCACCATCCGCATCCCGGTGCACATGATCGAGACCATCAACAAGCTCAATCGCATCTCGCGCCAGATGCTGCAGGAGATGGGCCGCGAGCCCACTCCGGAGGAGCTGGCGGTGCGCATGGAAATGCCCGAAGACAAGGTGCGCAAGGTGCTGAAGATCGCCAAGGAGCCGATCTCCATGGAGACGCCCATCGGCGACGACGAGGACTCGCACCTGGGCGACTTCATCGAAGACACCTCGGTAGCCTCGCCCATCGACCAGGCCACCATGGAGTCGCTGCGTGAGACGACGCACTCGGTGCTGGCGCAGCTCACGCCGCGCGAGGCCAAGGTACTGCGCATGCGCTTCGGCATCGACATGAACACCGACCACACGCTCGAGGAAGTCGGCAAGCAGTTCGACGTCACGCGCGAGCGCATCCGCCAGATCGAAGCGAAGGCGCTGCGCAAGCTGCGCCACCCGAGCCGCAGCGAGCAGTTGCGCAGCTTCCTGATGGACGACTGAAGGGCGATCGGTTGGCCTGCTGACGGGCCCGCAGGGCCCTGCACGCCTCGGCAACTGGCCTGCCATGCGCCGGCAAAAGTCACGCCCTTTGCCGGCGAGTTCCAGGGCCTGCTGCGCGGTGGGCTTGCGGAAAGGGCCATCCGGTCCTTTCCGCCAATCTAACTAGCTAGATACCGGCCTTGCCGAGCGCGTCGATCACCTCGCGCAGCGTCTCGGCGAGCCCGGGGTGGCCGGCTTCGAAACGCACCGCGAGTGATTCGAGCCGTGGAACGCTGACCGGGCCCGCGCCCGCCGGCATGCCACCCGAGAGCGCGCGCTCGATGTCGCGCATGACGGTGGCGAGCAGCTCGCGCGACTCCCGGTCGAGCGCGCCGCTCGTGCCCAGGCGTTCATGTACGCGGGCGAGCAGTTCCCGCAGGGTCTCCTCGCTCATCGCGGTCCTGGAGGGGCGCTCCCCGAAGGCGGGCGCTACACGGCCGACCCGAACGACGTGCCGCCCGGCGCGGCAACGCCCGGGTTGCCGCCGATGAGTTCCTTCCAGGTGTGCTCGCGCCCGAGGCGCTTGCCCTTCTCGGTGAGTTTCACGCCATCGGGGGAGAGAGTGACCATGTAGGGCTTGCCATCCACGTCGATCTCGCGCTTGAGCTGTTTGTTGAGCTTGGTTGCCATTGCGTCCTCTCACGTGCAAACCCTGCACGCCGCCGATACTAACAGTAAAACGAAGGTCCGTTTCCGCCGGTGCATTGCCCGGCGGTCGGGTTACTTGCCGGCGCTCTCGGCCTCGAGGGCCTCGACGGTGTGCGGCCGGGCGGCAATCCGCTCGCACAGCCGCTTGAGTTGCGGCCACCGGCCGATGTCAACGCCCACGTGCTGGCCCCAGCCGAGCACGACAAACAGGTAGGGGTCGGCGACCGTGTAATGCTCGCCCATCAGGAAGGTCTTGTTTCCCAGCGCCTTCTCGAGATAGGCGAGGCGCACGCTCAAGTTGTCGCGGCTGTACTGCTTCATGGCCTCAGGAGCATCGTCGCGGAACAGCGGCGAGAATGCCTTGTGAATCTCCGAGTTGATGAAGCTCAGCATCTCCATCAGGTGGTAGCGCTCCATCGTGCCGGCGGGCGGCGCGAGCTTCGCGGCCGGGTTGCGGTCGGCGATGTACTGCAGCACGGCGACGTTCTCGGTCAGCAACTCGCCGTTGTCGAGCGCCAGGGCGGGAACGTAACCCTTGGGATTCACTTCGTCGTAGTCGAGCCCGTCGGCGGCGCGCCTGGTGCGTCGGTCGACCTTGACTAACTCGAACTTGAGGCCGGCCTCGTGCAGCGCGATGTTGGACGCCTGCGAGCAGGTCCCGGTCATGGAGTAAAGCTTCATGTCACTCTCCTTGTTGATTGATCGCGGCGCCGAACACAGCCGCGCTACGCACCGCAAGAAGGCCATGCTAATGTGGTGCGCAGCGATGGCAAGAGGATTCTGCCGTGAGGTCGCATTTGATCACGGCCGGGGTCGCCATTGCTGCAGTCGCGCTGGCCGGCTGTCCGCACGCGCGGGAATCGGTTCCCGACCCGCAGTCCGCGCCGGCAAACAACGCGCCCTCCGACGGCGCACGCAGGCGACTGCTACAATCCGCGGCGTTGGGCCTGTAGCACAGCGGTTAGTGCAGGGGACTCATCGACAAGGTGCCTTCGCGCGGAAACGCGCGAAGTGGACGGGATGAATTCAGGGAAACCTTCGGGATCAAACCCATGGCAATCCTGAGCCGAGCCGCCGGTACACCGGCGGAAGGTGCAGAGACTACCTGAGGGCTCGAGCGCCCTTGATGACAGGCTTGGAGCATCCCGCACCCACACGCGCAGCTTTGTGCACGGGTGAAGAGATAGTCCACTCCCGGCGGAAACGCCGGGGCGAAGTGAATCCCTTGGTCGTAGGTTCGAATCCTACCGGGCCCAAGTCCCACGAGCGGGGTCTCATATGGCGCGATCGCTGACCGTGGCTGCAATCGCCGTGCTGGCCGCCACCGCCGCGGCGCGTGCCGCGGACGTGGGTCCGGGCTACGACATCGAAATGAGCCGCATGATCCCCATGCGCGATGGCGTCGAGCTCGAGGCGTGGATTTCCAGGCCCTCGCGCCTCAGGCACAAGGCGCCGGCAATCCTCACCCTGACCCAGTACGACATCGACGGCGGCCGCCACGGCGGGCCGCCGCCCTTCTTTGCCCGCGCAGGTTACGCATGGGTGCAGGTCTACGTGCGCGGGCGCGGCCCACTGCCGGCCTTTTTTCGTGATCGAGTCGCGTACTTCATGATGGGAGCCGATGAGTGGCGCTATGCCCACACGCTCGAGGGCGCCTCGTCGGGCCAGGAGCTGGTGTTGCACCTCTCGTCCCCCGAAGGCACCCCGCAGGGGATATTCCACTCCGGCCGTCTGACCACCAAGTCCCCGGGCGCCGAGCCGCCGGCGCTCATGGTGAGCGACCCGCGCGAGCTTCCCGAACTGCAGGTCGCGAAATACGACGCCCACGAGGGCCTGACCAGCCAGTTTCGCGCGTACCAGAAGCGCGCCATGGTCTTTCACTCGCAGCCCTTCGATCGGGACACGGAGATCGCCGGACACATTCGCCTCACGCTCGTGTGCGCTGCCGACACGCCGGACTTCGACCTGTGGGCGCAGGTAATGATGGTTCAGCCCGACGGTACGGCGGTGCAACTCGGCCAGGACATACGGCGCGCGCGCTTCCGCGATGGATTCTTCAAGCAGGAACTGTTGAAGCCCGGACAGACCATCGAGATCCCGTTCGAGTTCAACTGGGGGGCGTGGCGCATTCCGGCCAGCGCGCGCCTGCGTCTGGTGCTGGCGCCGCTCAACTCACCCAACTACCAGAAGAACTACAACACCGGCGGCCGCATCGGCTATGAGAATCCCGCGGACGCGCGCGTAGCCAACGTCCGCATCTTCCATGACGGCAGGCGCTCGAGCCGCCTGGTGCTGCCGCTCGCAGCGCCACTCCCGGCCGGCGGCCATTGAAGCCGAACCGGTTCCGCCCGCGACCGGGCGGGAATTCACGCGTCGAGAAACTCACGTATCGCGAGATTGACGAGCTCAGGTCGGCTCGGCAGCGTTCCGTGGCCCGTCCCAGGCACAAGGAGCTGTGCCACCTTCATGTGGCTCACGGCGTGCCTGCGCTCGCTCAGAGTCCTGGCAATCAGCCGCGTGCCGCCCGCGCGCTGCACGCCGCGTGAGCGCGGCATCCACGGACAGCTGCCCGATGCGCCTGAGGAGCTTCGCGGCCCGGGATGGTGTCCAGCAGCGGGATGGTCGCACCGGTGGCTGCCGCCCGGCGCGTCAGCAACGCGGTGAACGCCCCTGCGGCGCCGCCCACCAAATCGCGACGATCGATGCCTGAGCTCAAGGGTTAGTCTTTGCGCGGCTCCGGCAGCCAGTGCACGTCCTGCTGCATCTGGCTCGCGAGGCCGTCGACGTCGCCGCCGCCGCGCGCCAGCACCGCGATGCTGCCGTTCTGCACCGGCACGATGACGCCCCTCATGCCGGCCTCGCGGAAGCTCTCGCGCCCGCGCACCTGCTCGTGGCGCAGGATCAGCACCGTGGCGGGGCCGTGCGCGGTCTGCAGCACCAGGTGCGGCACGTAGTGCCCGCGAAACCAGCAGCTGTGCGCGTAGACGATCTGGCCGGAGGTCACGCCGAGCGCCACGCCGGCGCCTTGCAGCGCGTGGTCGATGGACGCGGCGCTCACGTGCTGCGTGCTGAGCCAGCTCTGCGGCTCACCCTCGACGTGCGTCACGACGTCGCGCGCCAGCGTATCGCTCGGGCGCAGCAGCCACAGGCCGACCATCGCCACGGTGGCGAGCACCGCGCTCGCGGCCAGCGCCCACTGCCGCCAGCCCTGTGCCCGCGGCGGCGCGCGCCGGATCACGATGTCGGGGGGGCGTTGCAGCGCGCGACGGATGTCGTCGTTGAATTGCTGCATTTCCCGGCGGAACGCCCCGCAGTCAGTGCACCCCTGGAGGTGCTCCCCGAGCTCGCGCGGCGCGCAGTCGGGTTGCGCCCCGATGAGCAGGCGCGTGTCTTCGCAGCTCATGCCGGCTCCTCGCGCGGGGCGCCGCCCGGGGCACCCGCCACGCCGCAGATGGCGCGCAGCTTGTGGCGCGCGCGGAACAGGCGGGTGAGCACCGCGGTGGTGGTGAGCGCGAGCTCGCGCGCGATCTCCTCGGTGGAGAATCCGCCGAGCACCTGCATCACGAGGGGTTCGCGGTATTCGAGCGGGAGCTTCATGATGGCGTAGCGCAGCGTGAGGAGCTCGCCGTCAGGCTCCGCGGACCGCGCGCTGTCGGGTATTTCGACCACATCATCCAGGCACACGAGCTCCAGGCGCTTGCGTTCGTAAAGGCGCGCGTGCTCGCGCCTGACGATGGTGAGCAGCCAGGCACGGGCCGCGGCCGGATCCTTCAGGGCGTCCCGCGACCGCCACGCCCGCAGCAGCGCCTCCTGCACGATGTCCTCGGCGATCGACCGATCGCGCGCCAGCCACTGGGCGAAGCGCAGCAGGTCGGGACGCATCGACTCGAACAAGGCGGTGATGGGGGCGCGCGCGCCCGCACCGCGGAGCCGCTCACCAAGGAAGGAGACCGGGGATTGCGACTGGGAATTGCGCATGACTCGGGGCCGATGTCCGCGGCGATTATATGTGCGCCGCAGACGCCCTGGGGCAATATAGCGACGCAGCGCCCGGTCTTCTCGCCCGATCGCAATCACACACCACAGGAGCCGCCGTGAGATACCTCGTCCGATGGCTGATCGACTCGCCGGGGCGCAACGCCGGGTACCTCGCCGGGCTCGCCCCGCTCTTCGCCCGTCTCACCGTGGGGTGGGTATTTCTGTGGAGCGGCTGGGG
>JBOIAH010000189.1:0-3054 GCA_050739055.1 Steroidobacteraceae bacterium
CCCAGAAGCTCCCCATGGCGATCCCGCAGCTGAGGAACGACCACGCCGCGGTGACCCACGGCCGCGTCCAGCGCGCCCAGTTCTGATCCATGCGGCCCTCGAGCATCGCGCCGCAGGCGAAGGCGAACGCCACCGCGAAGCCGACATAGCCGGTGTAGAGAACCGGCGGATGGCCCGCCAGCCCCGGGTCCTGCAAGATCGGGTTGAGGTCGCGCCCATCGAGCGCCGGCGGATCGAGTCGCAGGAACGGATTTGAGGTCGCGAGCGTGAACAGCAGGAACCCGAAGCTCACCACGCCCAGAACCCCGAGCACCCGCGCCGCGAACTCCCGTGGCAGGCGGCCCGCATAGACCGCGACCGCCACCGTCCACACGGCGAGCAGCAGGATCCACAGCAGCAGCGACCCCTCGTGCGCGCCCCACAGGGCCGCAACCCGGTAGAAGAGCGGCAGCGCGGAGTTGGAGTTCTCCGCGACGTAGGCGACTGAGAAGTCATCACCGACGAACGAGGCGATGAGGCAGCCGAAGGCGGTGCCCACCATGACCACCTGTCCAGCGACGGCCGGAATCACCGCGGAAACCCAGCGCTCGCGCCGCAGCATCGGCCCGGCAATGCCGAAGAATGCCTGCAGGGCGGCGAGCAGCAGCGCCAGGATCAGGGCAAAGTGACCGAGTTCAGGCAGCATGGCGTCAGCTCCCCGCGTCAGCGACTGGTGCGGCGCGCGGCGCCGGGGACGCCCCGGCTCCCGCAGGGGCGGCCGGCGCCGCCAGGCCTTCCCGCGATTCCCCGTGGCGGCGCTTCAGCGAGCGCGCGACCGCGGGCGGCATGTATTTCTCGTCGTGCTTGGCGAGCACTTCATCCGCAACGAAGGTGCCATCGGGGCGCAAGCGGCCGTGGGTGACGACCCCCGCACCTTCGCGAAACAGATCCGGCAGCACGCCCGTGTAGCTCACCGGCACGTCGCTCTTGAAGTCCGTCACCACGAAATGCACCTCGAGACTGCCGGGAGCGCGCCGCAGGCTCCCCTGGGTCACCATGCCCCCGAGCCGGAAGCGCTCGCCGGCGGGCACCTGCCCGTCCGCCACCTGGGTGGGATCGAAGAAGAAGGTGACGTTCTCGCGGAACGCGCTCAGCGCGAGCGCACCGGCGACGCCGACGCCGGCCACGATGCCGAGCACCAGGGCGAGGCGGCGGCGCCGCGGACTCACGGGCTCTCCGCGCGCATGGCGATGCGCCGCCGGGCTTCGGCGCGCGAGCGCGCGAGCGCCCGGCGTGCCCACACGATGTTGAGTACCACCACCGCGAAGGTGACCCCATACGCCGGCCACACGAACGGCGCGTATCCGCCCATGTCGAGGAATTGGCTCAAGTGTTCAGCACCTCATGAATCCAGCTCGCCGCGCGCTCGCGGCTCAGCACCTCGCCGCGCAGGCGCACCAGCAGCACCGCCGCGAAGTACAACGTAAAGCCGACCAGCATCATCAGCAGCGGCACCAGCATGGCCGGCGGCATGGCCGGCTTGCCGAGGCGCATCACCGAGGGCGCCTGGTGCAGCGAGTTCCACCAGGTCACCGAGTAATGAATGATCGGAACGTTGACCACGCCGGCCACGGCCAGCAGTCCGCTGGCGCGATCCGCCCGCTGCGTGTCCTCGAGCCCGGCGCGCAAGCCCATGTAGCCAAGATAGAGAAACAGGAGCACAAGTTCCGAAGTCAGGCGCGGATCCCATTCCCAGTAGGTTCCCCACATGGGCTCGCCCCACAACGCCCCGGTAACGAGCGCGGCGAACGTGAACGAGGCGCCGATCGGGGCACAACCGGCGGCGACGGCGTGCGCCACCTTGATGCGCCAGATGAGCCCGACGGCGGCGGCGCACGCCATGGTGATATATACCATGAGGGACATCCACGCACTGGGGGCGTGCACGTAAATGATGCGAAAGCCGTCGCCCTGCTGGTAGTCGGGAGGCGCCAGGACCAGCCCGCCCCACAGCCCGCCGGCGATCAGCAGCGCCGCCGGCCAGGCGAACCAGGGCGTGAGCCGCGCGGCGAGCGCGTACACGTACGGAGGAGAGCCGAGTCGGTGAAACCAGGTCCAGGTCATGACGTGCTGCTCGTGGCTACTCCAGGCTGATTCGCACCGCGGCCGCCGCCGCGAGCGGCGCCAGTGTGACACCGAGCACCGCGAGCGCACCGAGCAGCTCGAGCGGGGCGAGCAGCGATGCGCGGTCGATCGCGAGCTGTGTGGCGCGCGCGCCGAAGATCAGCACCGGCAGCGACAACGGCAGGGTGAGGAGCGACAGCAACGCGCCGCTGCGCTTGATGCCGAGCGTGAGCGCCGCGCCGATCGAGCCGACCAGGCTCAGGGTGACGCTCCCGACCGCCACCGCGGCGAGGATCCCGGGAATCGCCGCGGGGGAGACCCCGAGCGACAGCGCCGCGAGCGGCGCCATGAGCGCGAGCGGCACGCCGGTCAACAGCCAGTGTGCGGCGGTCTTGGCGAACATCAGCCAGGTGAGTGACTGGCCCGACAGTGCATACTGCTCGAGCGTTCCGTCGTAAGCGTCGTCGCGAAACAGGAACTCGAGCGCGAGCAGTGAGGCGAGCAGCGCCGCCACCCACAGCACGCCGGGGGCAACCGCGCGCAGGCGCGACAGCTCCGGAGAGATCGCCAGCGGAAACAGCATCGTCACCATGGCGAAGAATGCGAGCGGCTGCACGAGCTGGCTGCGCCTGCGAAAGGCGAGCGTCAGGTCGCGCAGCATCGCGAGCCACGCCGCGCGCAACGCCGCCGCCGCGTCGGTTTGCGGTGCAGCGGCAGCCGGCAAGCCGTTGGCCGCCGTGCCGCCCGCCAGCGCGCCCGCCGCGGAAGTTCCGCGCGCGCTCACGCCGCGAGCTCCAGGCGCTGGGCGCCACGCACCTCGGCGGGCAGCTCGTGGTGAACCGCGGCGATCACCGTGCCGCCGCGGGCCAGCTGCTCGGCGATGAGGCTGCCGACGAGCTGCCGCCCTTCCCCGTCGAGATTGGTCGTTGGCTCATCGAGCAGCCACAGGGG
>JBOIAH010000190.1:0-1399 GCA_050739055.1 Steroidobacteraceae bacterium
CCTCCCGGGCGCGCATTGCTATGAGTTCCTCGCGCGACCGCAGGTGTTTGCCCAGCTTGCGGAAGCCGAGCCCGGAACCTTCTACCTGACCGATTTCCTGCTGCGCCATTTCGAGCGCCTGGTGGTCCGAACCCTCGGGCTCGACCGCCACCCGGAGCTTGCCGGGGAGTACTTCCGCCACTACAAGAAGCTCGTGTACCTGGCGCAGTGCGAAACGCCCGGATCCATCGAGCGGGCGCGGCAGATCGCCGAGCGCTTCGGCTTCGAGTTCGAATACCGCTTCACCGGGTATGGAGAGCTCGGCACGCGCCTGGCCGCTGTGGTTGCGCGCCAGGACTCCCTGGCATGCCCAGCCTGAGCATCATCTCCTGGCGCGACATTCCCGCGCAGGTCGTCGTCAAGCGCGGCCGCGAGACCGCCAAAGTGCAGCTGTCCGCGCGCTTCCAGGAAGCGGTCGACCGCGCGGCGATGCGCGCCGGCAAGGGCACGTCCGACGCCTATCTCGCCGACTGGAAGCGCAGCGAGGGCCGCCCTTGCGGCGAAGACATCCAGGCGGAGGCCGCCGCGGAAGCGGCGCGCATCGAAGCGCGCTTCAGCGATTCGGCGCTCGAGGCGCTCATCCGCTCGAAGGGACTGGCCGCGGGGCCGTAGATGTACGCGGTGCGCCAGTGGTCGGTGCGTCACGCCCGGGGGCTCAACGCCTTCTATCGCGGCTTCGAGTCGCTGCTCGTGGCGCTGCATCCCCTGTGGAAGCGGGTCGGCTACCCGCGGCTCGAGCGGCCGGTCGCGCGTGTCGAGAAATCCGTCAAGGGACTGCTGTTCGACTGCCGCATGTGCGGCCAGTGCATCCTCAGCTCCACCGGCATGTCCTGCCCGATGAATTGCCCGAAGAACCTGCGCAACGGGACGTGCGGGGGCGTGCGCGCGGATGGCCGCTGCGAGGTGCGCCCGGAAATGCAATGCGTGTGGGTCGAGGCGGTGGCGGGCAGTGCGCGCATTCCCGGCGGACGGGAGGCGCTGCGCGCCGTGCAAGTGGCGGTCGACCGGCGCCTGCAGGGCAAATCCTCCTGGCTGCGCGTCGTGCGCCAGCGCGTCGGAGAGCTCTAGAGTGATCTTCGAGGACGAACCGGTGCCCGGCTATCCGCTGCCGATCCTCCCCGGCCACAGCTCCCCGGGGCGGCTCGAGCGCGTGCTGCGCGCCGGACAGTTCGCGCTGACCGGTGAGCTCGCCCCGCCTGATTCCGCCGATCCGGAGGAGGTCTACCAGCGGGCCCGCATTTTCGACGGCTACGTCGATGCCATCAACGCGACCGACGGGAGCGGTGCCAACTGTCACATGTCGAGTCTCGCGGTGTGCGCCCTCCTCACCCGTGTCGGCTACGCCCCGGTCATGCAGATC
>JBOIAH010000191.1:0-2221 GCA_050739055.1 Steroidobacteraceae bacterium
GTGCGGCGGCGTGCGGCCGGCGCGCACGGGTAAGGCGCGGGACACCGCGCGCTCGTGCCGGCAGGGTGGAGCTGGAGACCGGCTCATCATCGACGATGAGGAGATTCATAGTCAGTGCATATCACACTGGCTGGCGCGAGCCGCGTCCAGAGCGGATTCTCGCACTCATCCGGAAATTGCCGGCGGTCGTCCCGGGATTCTCGTGGCGTGCGCGCGACGCCTGAGGGGACAAGGAACCCGCGGTCAGTCTTTGGAGCCGCCGACGACGAACTGCCCGATGCGCTCGCGGACCTTGGGGCGAAAGCGCTCGCTGCTCGCCACGGTGGTGCCGCCGCTCAGCACGAACACGTAGTCGCCGCGCGCAGTGCGACTCACCTGCCGGACATGGTTGAGGTTCACGAGGCAGGAGCGGTTGATCTGCAGCATCGGCTGGGAGCGCATCGCCTCTTCGGCCTGAATGAGCGTGCTGCGCGCGTGGAACGGCGCCTTACCGATGGTGAGCGCGACGTAGTTGCGGTTCGCAGTCACGATCTCGATCTGTGCGACGTCGACCATGTGCAGCGCGCCGCCGGTCTCGGCCAGCAGGCGCGGCCGCACCTCGAGGCGCGTCTGCGACAGACGCTGCAGCTCGGCGAGGGTCGCCGCGGCGATCTGGTAGCTTGCGGAGTTGCGTGCCGCGTAGCGCTCCCGCACCCGCCGCAACATGGCGCGGAAGCGCTCGCGGTCGAAGGGCTTCAAGAGGAAATCCGCGGCATTCACCTCGAATGCCTGGAGCGCGTAGCGGTCGAAGGCGGTGACGAAAACGACGAGCGGCGCGGCGCCGGGCTCGAGCGAGCGGGCAAGCTGCATCCCCGAGACGCGTCCCATCCTGACGTCGAGGAACATGAGATCCGGCGCCTGCTGCGGCAGGGCCGCGAGCGCACTCTCGGCGTCCGCGTATTCGCCGATGACCTCGATGTCCTGCTCGGTCGTGCAACGCTCCCGCAGGACCTTCCGGGCGGCCACTTCGTCGTCGACGATGATGGCCCTCACGGGGGCCCCGTTCCTGCCGCTGCCGCTGCCCCGGAGTGCCACTCGCGCAGCACCGGCAGATGCAGGGTTGCCACCCAGGTCGACGCATCACCGGGGGCCGAGGTCAGGACGGCGCGTCCGCCAAACTGCACTGCCAGCCGCTCGCGCACGTTGCTAAGACCTAGCCCTTCGATCCCGGGAGCCGCACCCGAGCCGACCGAGTTCACCACCTTGAGCTGCAGGCGGTAGGGAGACAGGTCCCAGGTCACGTCGATCCGCACCGGGCCGCTGTGGTCGGCGAGGCCGTGAACGACTGCGTTCTCGACCAGCGGCTGCAGAATGAGACTCGGCACCCACACGGCGGGCACGTCGGCGCCACTTTGCACGTGCACCGTGAGGCGGTCCGCGAAACGGCCGATCTGCAGGCCCAGATAGAGCTCGACGAACTGCAGCTCGCTGCCAAGCTGCGTGAAGTCGCGCTCCCCGGCCTCAAGCAAGCCGCGCAGGAGATCGCCCAGGGACGCAATCAGGGTCTGCGCGACTTCCGGCTCACCGCCGATGCGCGCCTGAATGCTATGCAGGACGTTGAACAGGGTGTGGGGGGAGAGCTGGGTCCGCAAGGCGGCCAGACGCGCACCCGTCCATTCGCGCTGCAGCTCGGAGTTGCGCAGCTGCAGCAGGTGATAGCGCCGCGAAGCCGTAACCCCGGTCAGCACGGCGAGACCGAAACCGTAGGCGAGCAGTGCGGTCGCGGTGCTCGAGACCCAGACCGCCCAATCGCCCCGGGTAAAGATGCCGAACGGGTCGGTGTGCGTGCCGAAGAGCGCGTGCAGGAGGATGCTGCCGACCTGCATCATCCAGAACATCAGCAGCGAAAACCCGAGAGCGAGGGCGAGCTGCTGCGGCACACGCCGCCGGGCCGGTTTCCATCCGATGCGGGCCGCCGTCAAATAACACGTCAGCAGCACCGGGAGCATCAGCACGTGCTGCATCAGGCGGTGCTGCCACGGGAAGAAGACCATGACGCTGGTCATCTCGCGCAGCTCGATGGCCATAGCCTGGTGGTACACGATGTCCGTCAGCGTGATGTAGGCCCAGAAGAGGCTGGCGAGCCTGAGCACGCTGCGTCGGAGGCACACGAGCTGCGTCTCGTCCTCGACCCGCGGAGCGGCGCTGGGCCAGAAAGCGGCCGGAATTGCGACCATAGCGA
>JBOIAH010000192.1:0-2319 GCA_050739055.1 Steroidobacteraceae bacterium
GTATGACCTCGAGGTTGCTGTCGCGGAAGCGCATGGTGCGCGACAGCGGCAGATCCAGCGGATCGATGCTCGCGATCTGGGTGCTGCGCGAGCGCATCTGGCTGTCCGCGCCGAGTCCCACCACCCACACCGGCTCCCCGGGCGCCAGCTCCCGCGGCGCGAGCTTCGCCGATCTGACCGGCGTTGAGCCGATCAGCTTCGGGTCGTAGGCCACGACCGCGTAGTTGTGCAGCGGATGCACGTACACCACGCGTCCCGGCACCTGCACCGTGCCCGCGAACGTCACGGTCACGTCCCCCACCGCGACCGGCACGGTGTTGCGGTCCACGACCACCAGGCCCCGCTCGGCGTCCACCACCAGCCCGGTGCCGTGATAGTTGCGCTCGGTGATGCCCGAGACCGAATACGGCATGTCGAAGGTCACCATGACGAGCGAGGGCGCGAGCTTCGTCAGGCGCGGATCATTGAAGTGCGGGAACACGGTGGAGCTCACCGCTATGGGTTTCGGCGCGGGGCCCGCCGGCAGATCCCTGCAGTCCCACACGCCCTTCCCGTCGTCGCGCTCGCAGTGGTGCGCCGGGAACCACAGCCGGTCCATGCGGATGGCGCGCAGCTGGCTGCCGTTGGGATCGTCGATGGTGATGTAGCGCACCGTGGCGTAGTCGCCGTTGCCGAGCTGCGCGATTCCGGCCTCGAAGTCCTTGAGCGCGCTGATCTTGTGGCCGTTGAGGGTGGTGATCACCGCGCCGCGGGGAATGCCGGCGGAGCTGAATACGTAACCGGGATTGGCGACGTACACCCCGTGCGGCGGCACGTTGAAGGCGCGGGCCAGCTGATAGGACAGCGTGTTCACCACCGCATCGCCGAACTCGGCGTAGGAGCTGGGGGTGATGGCGTGCAGGTCGCCGACCGGAAGGCGGGCGGATACCGGCTTGCCACCGCGCTCGAGCTCGAGCTCCACCTGCTGCCCTACCGAGTCGTCGAGCACTGCCTCGAGCGGCTCGAATTGCGTGACGTAGCGGCCGTTCACGCGCAACAGGATGTCCCCGGGCTGCAGCACGTTCTCGCTCGGCGAGCCGGGCAGCACCTCGGTCACGACCAGCATGCCGGTATAGCGCGGCAGGCTGTTGCGCACCTCGGCCTCGGTGCGCGCATCCAGTCCCAGACGATCGAGCTCGTCGTACGGGGTGTAGTTGAACACGGTGTACAGCGTGCCGCGCGGCACCGGCTTGCCCTGCTGAATCAGCGCGAGCGCGCGCCGCACCCGCCCGAGGGGCAGATAGAAGCTCGAGGCCGAGCCGTTCGCCCCGCCGGCATTGAGCGCCACGACCCGCCCGCGGATGTCGATCACGGGCGATCCGGACGAGCCACCCGAGGTCCCGGAGGCCGCCTGCAGATAGAACGTGTTGAAGTCGTTGTATTTCGCGAGGCCGTAGTCGGGCGCATCGCGATCGAGGCGCGCGAGCGTTCCGGCGAGGATCGACAGCTGCTCGCCGGCGTTGTTGCCGACGACCCGGATCTCGCGGCCGATCTGCGCGCCCTCCGGGTACAGCGGCAGCGCCTTGGGCTTGATGAAACGCAGCTTGTGCGGGTCGTAGCGATACAGGCCGAAGTCATGGATCGGGTCGCGATACACCGGGTACAGCTGCACTTCCTCGCGGTTGAGGAAGGTGGCCTCGGCGGTCACCGGTCCCGGTGTCACGACGTGGCGGTTGGTGAGGATCAGTCCGCGCTCGGCGTCGACCACGAAACCGGTCGCCTGGGCGGTGGTGTTCCACTCGGTGTCGAACGCCCGCGTCAGGTCGACGTCTATCGACACGACGCTGCTGGCGATGCGCTCGAGGGTAACGGCCCAATCCGGGTTGGCCTCCACGGCCGCAGCCTGCTGCGCAATCTGCGCCGTGTGGTTCGGCGGTACCGGCGCAGGACCGGGCCCGGGCGCGGGAACTGCCGGCGCGGGCGCATTTTCTGCGGGGATCGGCGCCGGAGCCGGCGCATTTTCCGCGGGGACTGCGGCGGCGGTTGCCGTCGCGGGCGCCGTTGCGGGCTCGGCCGGCGCGCCCATGGCCGCGCCTGACACGAAGACACACAGCAACAGCAACGGCACTCGCACGGATCGCATCAGGCCTTTCCTAGCGGCCGAGCAGCGCGAGCAGCCACACAGGCGAGCAGCACAAACGACATCAGCACCGCGGCGGAGCCAATCATCTACCGTTGCAGCGCCGGTTTCCATGTGAGATCCAGTTGTCGGGCCGCCCGCACGTCGTCCAGGCGCCGCACCGGCATGGTATGCGGTGCGCTGCGCACCCGCTCGGGTTC
>JBOIAH010000193.1:0-14051 GCA_050739055.1 Steroidobacteraceae bacterium
GCTCGAGCGCGGTGACCGGATATGCGGTCAGATCCGCGCGATCGACGAGTTCGGTCCGATCCGTCCCCGCAAATCGGCCGGCCTGGATCCACGCGTCCGGAAATCTCGATAACCGCTCCCGCCCAAAGAGCAATATCCCACCGACCGTGGGAACTGCCCGCCCCTGATGGCGCGATACCAAGCCGAGTGCCTCGAGATCCTGCCGTCGCAGGGAGCGCCGCTCGGCAAAGGACTGCGAAGCCGCTGCGAGGTCGATCGCTGCGGAGTTCAGGTCTGGGACCGGCTGCTCATCAAAGGTCTCCGTACTGGTCCGTCGCTCAAGTTCTGCGATCAGGGCGGCATCGGCCTCCCGGTTGGTCGAACCAAGCCGTACATAGGTCCCCCGCGCCGGGCCGTCGGCCTTGACGTGGTGGGGTCTCGAGCTGCTCGGATGCACGGTCGCCACCACGACCTGCGTCTTTCGCCAGGGCACGATCTCGATCTCCGGCAGCAGGCGCGGCTCGATGGAATCGGCGATGAGATTCGCGAGCCGCTCCTCAAGATCCAGCGGCGCCTTGACGCCGACCACGGCCCGCGTGCGATCCTCCACGCCGATTACGAGCCGGCCGCCCGCCGAATTGGCGAATGCGACCAGGGTCCGAAGCGCTGGGGCCGGTGAGGAGAGGTCACGCTTGAACTCGAGCGTCTTACTCTCGTGCTGGCGCAGCAGGTCCTCGAGTCGCATACTGCGCAATATACTGCGAAGCTCTCCGAACGGTCGAGTTTCGCAGTACGTTGCGGTGTTCCCAAGGTGCGGCTAGGAGGAGAAGCGCCTCTGACCTGACGCGAGTCCCGCCCCACAGATCCACTGCCGGAGGCACGTCCTGCGATCAGCGCAGGGGCGCCGCTGAACCTACGGATTCGCATCCCGCTACCCAGGTATTTTGCTCGATTAATCACTCATTAACGACGTAGTAATCGATTTTAGATGTTAAATTCTCGTGATTGACGGGCTACTAGCTATAGAGCTAAGCTCGATTAATCGAGCGGTATCTAATCAACGCATGATTAAACGAGCATGAAAATCACCCAATCCGCACTTCTGAACTCGAGCCAGGCCGCTGAGGCAAAAAAGATGGGGGCGGCCCTCGCGCGTTTACGGATCGCCCGGGGCATGAAACAGGACCAGGCGGCGCTGCGTGCGGGCCTGTCGCGAAACACGGCGTATCGGTTGGAAAAAGGCGATCCCGGAACCGCGATGGGTCAGATCCTGCGCTATCTGGATGGCATCGCGCCGGGCAAGACCCTGCTGGAGCTCTTGTCTGAAACGGATCCTGCATTGGCCGCTCTCAGTGCGCGAGAACAGCGGCGCCGGGCGCGGGCGCTGTCGAAGCGCGAGCTCGATGAGATCGACTTCTGAACCATGAGTGCGACCGAACAGAAGCTGTTCGTCTTCGCCTACGTCGATACGGAGTGGCTGCCTTGCGGCCAGCTCACTCTGAGCGAGGACGGAGCGAAGCTGCTGGCCTCGAGCTTCGCGTACGGGCTGCGTTATCTGCAACGTCCCGGCGCCCTCGAAGTGGATCCCGTGAGCCTCAGTCTGCGGGACAAGGACCTGGTAAGCGGCAAGGCCCTGTTCCCACCTAACAATCTCCCCACGTTCGGTGGAATTCGCGATGCAGCGCCCGATGCCTGGGGCCGGCGGGTCATCGAGTCCCGGCTGAAAGTACCCGCCAACAGCCTGCCCGAGTCGGCTTACCTGCTTCATGCGGGCAGCCAGCGTGTGGGAGCGCTCGACATCCGGTCTTCCCGGGACTCGTCCGCCACGCCGGGCTTTGGAACCTGGAACAATCTCGAGTATTTGATGGAGGCTGCCCAGCGCATCGATGAGGGCTTGCCGGTTCCTGCCCCGCTCGAGGAAATCTTCGCGGAGGGCAGCGCGCTCGGCGGTGCGAGGCCGAAAGCGACGGTTCGTGATGACGAACGGGTGCTGTGGCTCGCCAAATTTCCGAGCCGCAAAGATACGCTGGCAGTTCCCGTTGTTGAGACGGCGACGCTGCGCCTGGCGGGCGCCGCGGCTCTCACCGTGCCGCCCGTCAGGCTGGTTCAGTTGGGTTCCCGCACGGTGATGCTCATCCGCCGATTCGACCGCTATTGGGCCAAGGCAGGTCAGGACGCCCCGCTGCCTGAGGATCTCCTCGGCACCGTACCGGCGTACGGACTGGCAGAGAAGCGTTTGGGGTTTGTCAGTGGTCTTACGCTGCTGGCGTGTGACGAGATGCAATCACCGAACAAGTCCTATGGAGATCTGGCACAGGCGGTTCGACGCTACTGCCACCCGCACGTGATACGGGACAGCAATCGTGAGCTGTTTGAGCGCCTGGTCTTCAACATCCTCGTCAACAACGACGATGATCATCTGCGCAACCACGGCTTCGTCTGGGACCCGCGACTTCCCGGATGGCGGCTGAGTCCGCTCTACGATGTCATGCCGCGGGCAAGCGTGGCGGCCGAGCGGCGCCTGCACCTGGGCGTGGGGCCGCAGGGACGGATCGCAACCCTCGACAACGCCTTTGCCGGCCGCGAGATGTTCACGTTGTCCGCGGAGGCCGCCGCGCAGAGCATCGCAAAAGTCTGGACGATCGTGCGCGAATGGAAGGTGTACTTCGAAGAGTACCAGGTGCCTGCCGATCAGATCGAGAAGATCGCGCCGGCATTTCGGCACATTGACGAGGTGTCGACGCAGTCCCTGCGTAAGCTGATACCTTGACCGCACTGGATGTCTGCGCTCCTCACCCCGCCGCTCGCCCTCTACGTGCACTTCCCCTGGTGCGTGAGGAAGTGTCCGTACTGCGACTTCAATTCGTACACGCTGCACGGGGAACTCGCCCAGGGGACCTACCTGGAGCGCCTGGCACGCGACCTCGAGGCGCAGGCGCCGCTCGTCGCGGGGCGGGAAGTAGTGAGCGTATTTCTCGGCGGCGGCACGCCGAGCCTGTTCTCACCGGAGGCGATCGGGCGGGTGCTCGCCGCGGCGCGCGCCTGCCTCACGCTCGGCGCCGATGCCGAGGTGACGCTCGAGGCGAACCCGGGAACGATCGAGCGCGGCGCGTTCGGCGAGTACCGCGCCGCCGGGGTCACGCGCGTGTCGCTCGGCGCGCAAAGCTTCGATGCGGCAAGCCTCGCCGCGCTCGGGCGCATCCACTCGGCCGCGGAGACGCGCCGCGCCGCGCAGGAGCTGCACGCGGCGGGACTCGCGAACTTCAACCTCGATCTCATGTATGGACTGCCCGCGCAGACCTGCGCGGCGGCGGTGCGTGACGTCGAGGAAGCGCTCGCGCTCTCACCCGCGCACCTCTCGCACTATCAGCTCACGCTCGAGCCGGGCACGGTGTTTGCGGCGCGGCCCCCGCCGCTGCCGGATGATGACGCGGCGGCGGAGATGCTCGCGCAGTGCGGCGCGCGGCTCGGGCGGGCGGGCTTTGCGCAGTACGAGGTCTCCGCCTGGGCGCGCCCCGGGCGCCAGTGCCGGCACAACCTCAACTACTGGAGCTTCGGCGATTATCTCGGCGTCGGCGCAGGAGCCCACGGCAAGGTGAGCTTCCCCGAGCGCGGCCAGATCGTGCGCACCGTGCAGCCGCGCGAGCCGCGCCGCTATCTCGCCGCTGCGCCCGGAGAGTTCACCCGCCGCGCGATCGCCGCCGCGGACCTGCCGTTCGAATTCATGCTGAATGCGCTGCGCCTGACGGCGGGTTTTGCGATCACCGCGTTTGGCGAGCGCACCGGGCTCGATCCCGGCAGCCTCGCCGCGCCGCTCGCCTCGCTCCTGGCGCGCGGCCTCCTCGAGCGCACGCCGCTCGGCTACCGGCCGAGCGCGCTGGGGCTGCGATTCCTCAACGATCTGCTGCTCGAATTCATGCCGGAAACGCCGAAAATGTCCGGTGCTTTTGCATTGTCAATCGCCCCCGGTGGCGGCGGGTGGGAGAGCGTCGGACCGTTATTCACAGGTCGACACAGCGCTGCCGCAGAATGAGCGAATTGCGCGTCAATTCGATCAAGCCACGCGACAAGATGCTGCTAATCCGTTGAAAACATTAGCAAAAATTTCTTGGTCATTTTTTGACCAAGGTAACAAATATTCAATCTGGCGCCGAAATCGCAGCCCCGCGGGCTGCTCCGTCCACAGAGTTGTCCACAGGTTCTGTGGATAAGGAACCGGCCCCGCGGAGGGGCGCCCCCGGCGGCGGCGCTTGAGGCACGGCGGCGGCGCCGCTAAACTCCCGCGCCCTTTAAAGCCGCGCGTTTCCGCCCCATGTTGCGGGGTGAGAGCGCACGCCACGCGCAACGAGCACGCCATGAAAGCCGCCATACACCCCGACTACAGAGAGATCACCGTCACCTGCACCTGCGGCAACACGTTCAAGACGAGTTCGACCCTGGGGCACGACCTGCAGGTTGAGGTGTGCTCCAACTGCCATCCTTTCTATACGGGCAAGCAGAAGATCGTCGACACGGCCGGCCGCGTGGACAAGTTCCGCAGGAAGTACGCTGCGATCGGCACGCCGGCGGCCCGCACGCCGAAGTAACGCGCAGACAGCGTGCACAAGTCGCCCGCGCGAGGCGGCCGCGCGCCTTGATTGTCGTACGCGGACCATGTAAACCTTCTTGGTTCACGCACAACTGTGCCCGCTGAAGTTGCGGGTGCGGGCTATGGAAGCCGCTGCGGACATGACCGAGAAAACCTTCGAACTCACCGATCCGGACAGCGGGCGCCGCGCGCGGTTGCCGGTGCGCATCGGCAGCATCGGTCCCGCGGCCCTCGACATCGGGAACCTCCACAAGGACCTCGACGTCTTCACCTACGATCCGGGCTACGCCGGCACCGCGGCGACCGAGAGCCGTATCACCTACATCGACGGGGACGCCGGGGTGCTGCTGTATCGCGGCTACCCGATCGAGCAGCTCGCCGAGCACAGCTCCTTCATGGAGGTCGCGTACCTGCTGGTGCTGGGGGAGCTGCCCACGGCGAAGCAGCTCACGGAGTTCACCGGCAACATCCGTTATCACACGATGATCAACGAGTCGTTGCTGCGCTTCTTCAACGGTTTCAATCACAACGCGCATCCGATGGCGATGGTGTCGGCGGTGGTGGCGTCGATGTCGGCGTTCTATCACGACACGATGGACATCCATAATCCGCGCCACCGCGAGATCTTCTCGCACCGCATCATCGCCAAGCTGCCGACCATCGCTGCGGCCGCCCACAAGCACTCCCTCGGCCAGCCGTTCATCTATCCGCGCAACGACCTGGACTATGCCAGCGATGTGCTGCACATGCTGTTCGCCGTACCGTGCGAGCCCTACAAGCTCGACTCGGTCGCCTGCGAGGCGCTCGACCTGCTGTTCGTGCTGCATGCCGATCACGAGCAGAACGCGAGCACCTCGACCGTGCGCCTGGCCGGCAGCACCGGCGCCAATCCTTATGCGGCGATCTCGGCGGGTGTTTCGGCGCTGTGGGGGCCGGCGCACGGCGGCGCCAACGAGGCGGTGCTGTCGATGCTCGAGCAGATCGGCAGCGTCGACAACATCCCCAAGTACCTTGCCATGGCCAAGGACAAGTCGAGCCACTTCCGGCTGATGGGCTTCGGCCACCGCGTCTACAAGAACTTCGACCCGCGCGCCAAGATCATCCGCGCGATGTGCCACAAGGTACTCAGCAAGCTCGGGCGTGCCGACAACCCGCTGTTCGAGCTGGCGCTGCGCCTCGAGGAGATCGCGCTCAAGGACGATTACTTCGTGGAACGCAAGCTGTACCCGAACGTGGACTTCTACTCGGGGGTCATCTACAGCGCGATCGGCATTCCGCGCTCGATGTTCACCGTGATGTTCGCCATCGCGCGCACCGTGGGCTGGGTGGCGCACTGGCAGGAAATGATTTCCGACGCCGGCATGCGCATCGGCCGGCCGCGCCAGCTGTACACCGGCCCGGCCCGGCGCGAGTACCTCGAGATCACCAAGCGGCGCTGAGCCGCTCGCCCAGCAGCGCCTGCACCTCCACCAGGCTCGCGCGGCGCATCGGGCGGCCGTCGACCGGGCTCACCGGCGCCTGGCGTATGCCGTCGGTCGGGAACACGGTCGCCTCGATCTTCTGATCGTCCATGCGGAAGCGTACCCCCGGGAAGGCGCGCACCCGCTCGGCGTTGAGCTTGACGCGCCGTTCGGTCACCTCGTGCACCACACCTTCATCGAGGAGCTTCAGGGTGACGGCCTCGGCGCGCTCGGCGAACAGGTGCAGCTGCACGTCGGAATGCTCGGTGGCGGTGCCGGACAGCACCGCGCCCACCAGCCGCGGCTCGAACTCGCTCAAATAGCGCATGGCGGCGAGCGCTGCGCGGCGCTGCGCGTGCAGCGAGCGCAGGTGAGAAGCGCCGCCGAACAGGCGCTGGTACTCGGCCAGCGCCGCCTCGATCTCGCTGTTCTTGGGCAGCAGGGCTGCGCCGTCGCTGAGGCCGAAGCGCTCGGCCGCCTTGCGCTTGGCCACGAGGAAGTCCTGCACGCCGTGCTCGGCCATGATGCGCGCGGCTTCCTGCGCCAGCGCGCGCCGCAGGTTGTCGGCGCGCGTCGGAGGTCGCTTCGCGCGCATCGTCAGAAGATCGGCTCGCCGCTCGACTGCCCTTCCGCGCCCTGCATCGAGCCCGGCTCGGTCTGCGGCAGATGATTCGCCATGAAGATCTCCGGCACGCCCTCCGGATTCTCATCGCTCACCAGCGCCCCGGTCTCGGGCGAGATGCGCAGCGTGACCAGCCCTTCGGGCATCGGGCGGGGCTGCTCGGGCACGCCCCTGAGCGCCTCGCGCATGAACTCGATCCAGATCGGCAGCGCGGTGCGCGCGCCCTCCTCGCTCTGCCCGAGCGGGCGCTCCTGGTCGTAGCCCACCCACACGGTGGCGACCAGGTTCTTGGTGAAGCCGTTGAACCAGGTGTCCTTCGCCTCGTTGGTGGTGCCGGTCTTGCCGGCGATGTCATCGCGCCCGAGCGCGAGCGCGCGCCGCCCGGTGCCGCGCTTGATGACGTCCTGCATCATGTCGGTCATGAGATACGCGTTCGTGGCGCTGATGACCCGCGGCGCGATCTGCTGCTGCGGCAGCGGCGCCGGCTCACCGCTGTCGGGCCCGGGGCGCCCGGTATCGGCGACCTTGAGGGGCGCGGCGCTCCCATCCGGCGGGGTGCCCGGGGCATCTCCCGGGTCGCACTGCGGGCACACCCGGCGCGGCGTGGCGCGCCACAGCAGCTGGCCGGCGGCATCCTCGATACGGTCGATGAAGTACGGCGTGACGCGATAGCCGCCGTTGGCGAACACGGCGTAGCCGTCGGCGACTTCCAGCGGCGTCGCCTCGAGCGTGCCCAGGGCGAGGGTCAGATCGTGCGGCATGCTGCGCGGATCGAAGCCGAAGCGGCTGATGTAGTCGATCGCGTTCTGGATGCCGAGCTCTTTGAGGATGCGGATCGAGACCAGATTGCGCGAGCGCACCAGCGCCTCGCGCAGCCGGGTGGGCCCGCCGAACTGGCGGGTGGAGTTCTCCGGCCGCCAGGCCTCCTCGGTGCCGTTGCCCTCGAGCACGATCGGCGCATCAAGGAAGGTGCTCGCGGGCGTGAAGCCATGATCGAGCGCCGCGGAGTACAGAAACGGCTTGAAGCCCGAGCCGGGCAGGCGCCTCGCCTGGGTGACGCGGTTGTACTTGTTGGTGAAGTAGTCGAAGCCGCCGACCAGAGCGACGATGCTGCCATCGTTGGGATCGAGCGCCACCAGCGCGCTCTGTGCTTCCGGAACCTGCGCGAGCTGCGCGTGCCCGGCGTTATCGGCCACGACGTAAATGACGTCGCCGCGCTTGAGCAGCTGCGGCGCATCCTTCGGCGCGGGCCCCACGGCCTCGTTGCTGAGCGCCTTGCGCGCCCACGACAGGCCGTCCCAGTCGATCTGCACCGGTCCGAGCGCCTTCACCCAGGCGCGCGCCCCGCGCTCCGCCACCGCGGTCACGATCGCCGGGGACAGATTGCCGATGGACGCGTACTCGTCCACCAGGTCGTCGTAGTCGGGCGCGGCACCCGCGGGCAGCTCGAGGTGCCCGGCCGGACCGCGCCAGCCGTGGCGGCGGTCGTATTCAATGAGTCCGATGCGCACCGCGCGGTTGGCCGCCGCCTGCAGCCGCCCGTCGACCGTGGTGTACACCTTGTAGCCGGCGGTCTCGGCGCTCGCTCCGAAGCGCTGGCGCAGCTCGAGACGCGCCATCTCCGCGACGTACGGCGCCTCCACGTCGTACAGTGGTGCGTGCGCGCGCGCGTGCATCGGCTCCTTGTTGGCGGCCTCGGCGGTGGGTGCGTCGAGGTAGCCGAGCTCGCGCATGCGCCGCAGCACGTAGGCGCGCCGCGCGGTCGCGAGCTCCGGATCGACGATCGGGTTGTAGCGCGAGGGCGCCTTGGGCACTCCGGCGATGGTGGCGGCCTCGGCCACGTCGAGCTTGTCGAGCGGCTTGCCGAAGAAAGCCTCCGCGGCGGCCGCCACTCCGTAGGAGCGTTGCCCGAAGAAGATGACGTTGAGATACAGCCCGAAGATCTCCGGCTTGGTGAACTCATGCTCCATGCGATAGGTGACGAAGGTTTCCTGCAGCTTTCGGCGGTAGGTCTTGTCGAGGTTGAGAAACATGTTGCGGGCGGCCTGCATGGTGATGGTGCTGGCGCCCTGAGTCTTGTCGCCGGACAGGAAATCGATGAGCACCGCGCGCACCACGCCCAGGTAGTCGATGCCATGGTGCTCGAAGAAGCGCTCGTCCTCGGCGGCGATAAACGCGTGCTTCACCAGTTCGGGGATCTGCTCGTAGGTGACCGGGATGCGCCGCTGCTCGCCGATCTGTGCGATCAGCGCACCGGAGCGCGTGTAGACGCGCAGCGGCACCTGCATCTCCACGTTGCGCATCGCTTCGGTAGAGGGGAGCGAGGTCACCAGATACAGGTAACTGCAGGCCAGCGCATACCCGCCCAGAAGTGTGACCAACATCACACCGGCGGCGATGAGGGTGAGAACCCGAAAGTAATTCCATTTCACAAAAAACCAACTCCGTTGCTTGCGCTCCCCGCGGGGGCTATGCATAGTAGCCGCGGAATCAGGGCAAACTCACCGAAAGGTGGGGACGCAAAGCCTCCGGTCTACGGGACGTGACACGTGCCTATGACAGCGGGGTTGCCGGTCGAACGTTAACGCACTCCGCTGCGACGGGCCACGCGCACGGGACTGCGGTTCGCACCGAACTCCTGGCAGCTGTCGCCGCAGCCCGCGACGCTTTTAACGTCTCCTCGCAGAACGCTTGGACAACGCACAGCATCAATCGTTGAGCTCCGGCCCACCACCGAGCGGGCGTGACGCCTTCGGTGGTTCCGGACACTGCCACAGAGCCGGGCCGCGGTTGTGTGAGCGTTCTCACGTTCAATTTGACTTAGCGCTGATATATAGTGCTCCCGGATCTGATACAGGGCGGTCATTTTCAGGCGTAATCTCCTGAAAAGGATATAAATAATGCTCCTTCTGCAGCGCAAGTACCGCCCGCTCCTGGGACTTGACATAACGACTTCGTCGGTGAAGCTCATCGAACTCACCATGGCGGGCGGGCAGTACCGGGTCGAGGCGTACGCCGCCGAGCCCACGCCCCAGAACGCCATCAACGAGAAGGCGATCGTGGACGCCGAGGCGGTCGGCGAGGCCATCCGGCGCGCGGTGAAGCGCGCGGGCGCGAAGAGCGCCGAAGTGGCGATCGCCATTTCCGGCGACGCCGCCATCACCAAGGTGATCCAGATGCCGCGCGCGTTGCGCACCGGTGATCTGGAGGCGCAAGTGGAGATGCAGGCCGACCAGTACATCCCGTTTCCCATGGACGAGGTGAGCTACGACTTCGAAGTGCTGGGAGCGAGCGACAAGGATCCGGACACCAACGATGTGCTGCTGGTCGCGACGCGCACCGAGAACGTCGAGCAGCGCCAGGCGGCGGTCAAGGCCGCGGGGCTCACCGCCAAGATCGTGGACGTCGAGGCGTTCGCGCTGGAGAACGCCTGCAAGCTCATGACTCACCAGATGCCCGACGGCGGCATCGACCGCACCATCGCAGTGGTGGATTTCGGCGCCAGCAGCACCACCTTCAGCGTGCTGCGCAATCTGAAAGTGGTGTACACGCGTGACTTCGCCTTCGGCGGCCAGCAGCTCACCGAGGAGATCATGCGCACCTACGGGCTTGCCATGGAGGAGGCCGGACGCGCCAAGAAGGAAGGTGGCCTGCCCGGCAACTACCAGTCCGAGGTGCTCGATCCGTTCATCGACGACATGACCCAGCAGGTCAGCCGCTCGCTGCAGTTCTATCTCGCCTCCGGGTCCGGGCGCGAGCAGCCGGAAAAGATCCTGGTGTGCGGCGGCTGCGCCAACATCCCGGGAGTGGCCGAAGTGATTTCCAGCCGCGTGGGTATTTCCGCCGAAAAGGGCGACCCGCTCGGCCAGATGAAGCTGTCCTCGCGCGCCAAGGCGCAGGCGGTGCAACGCGACGCCACCGCGCTGCTGACAGCGTGCGGGCTCGCACTGCGGAGTTTCGACTGAAATGCCACGCATAAACCTGCTTCCCTGGCGTGAGGGTCAGCGCAAAGAGCGCAAGCTCGCCTTCATGGTGGCGCTTGGCGTGGCGGTGCTCGCCGCGATCGTCACCACCTTTGCCGCCTATCTGCTGTTCGACTCGATGATCGACGCGCAGCAGGGGCGCAATCAGATGCTGCGCGCCCAGATCAAGACGCTCGACAAGCAGATCGAGGAAATCAACAACCTCGAGACCGACAAGCAGAGGTTCATCGCGCGCATGGAGATCATCGAGAAACTGCAGCGCTCGCGGCCCGAGATCGTGCATGTGTTCGACGAGATCGTGAAAACCCTGCCCGACGGGGTGTATCTCACCGGCGTGAAGCAGACCGGCAACAAGCGCCTGCAGTTCGACGGCGTGGCGCAGTCGAGCACGCGGGTGTCCTCCTTCATGCGCAACATCGACGCCTCCGAGTGGTTGCGCAACCCGGAGCTGCAGGTCGTGCAGACCTCCAAGGGACCGGGCTCGAACTTCACGCTGTTCGCCGACGAGGTGAGCACCGCGGGACCTGAGGGCACCGGCAAGGCGCCGCCGGCGGCCAGGATGCGCAAGGCGAGCCTCACCGGCCCGGGGGCGCACCCATGAACCTGCTGGAAGAGATCCGGTCACTCGACCCGCGCGACCCGGGGCGCTGGCCGCTGGCATTTCGCGCCGGCGCGGTCGCGGTGGCGTTCGTCGTGGTGGCCGCCGTGCTCATCTATTACTTCGTGTGGAGCGCGCAGCGCCCCGAGCTGCAGCAGCGCCAGGCGGAAGAGCAGCATCTGCGGCAGGAGTTCCGCGACAAGCACGCCAAGGCGGTCAATCTCGAGGTCTACAAGCAGCAGCTCAAGGACATCGAGCGCTCCTTCGGCGCGCTGCTGCGCCAGCTGCCGGGCAAGACCGAGGTGCCGAGCCTGCTGGTGGACATCTCCCAGACCGGACTCGCCGCCGGGCTGCAGGAGAAGCTGTTCCAGCCCGAGCCGGAGGTCAAGAAGGACTTCTATGCGGAGAAGCCCATCAAGATCCGCCTCACCGGCAGCTACCACCAGTTCGGCGAGTTCGTGAGCGGTATCGCGGCGCTGCCGCGCATCGTCACGCTCGACGACATCGACATCAAGCCCAGCAGCAAGGACGCCTACGACGAGCTGGCCATGGAGCTGACGGCGAAGACTTATCGATACCTGGACGAGGACGAGATCGCGGCCGAAGCGGACAAGGACAAGCAGAACGCCACCGCACACCGTCCGAAGCCCGCCGGTTGAGGCTCACGCATGCATAACCCGAATTACACCGCATCCGCTGTCCGCTTCCTGAGTGTGGCACTCGCCTGCCTCGTATACGGCGCAGTCAGCGCGTGCTCGAGCGCGGACGATGAGCTGGCGCGCTTCATCGAGGACACGAAGAAGGAGCCGGGCGGCCGGGTCGAGCCGCTGCCGGAGATCAGGCCGTACGAGACCTTCATCTACGCGGACTCCGAGATGCGCTCGCCGTTCATGCCGAGCCCGCCGGGCGCGGGCGCGGGCGGCGGCGGCGTGCGCCCGGACCAGAAGCGCAACCGCGAGTTCCTCGAACAGTTCTCGCTCGACACCCTGAAGATGGTCGGCACGCTGCGCCTCGGCGGCGCCATGTTCGGCCTGGTGCAGACCAAGGACGGCCTGGTGCATCGCGTCTCCGTGGGCGAGCACCTGGGTCAGGCGGAAGGCAAGATCACCGGCATCACGCCCGGGAAAATCAGTCTCGTTGAAATCGTTCCGGACAGCCTCGGCGGGTACATGGAGCGGCCCGCGGCGCTCGCCTTGAACGAGTAGGTCCAGCAGGGAGTTCTGTCAAATGCATGCGTCTAGCCTGTTCACTCGGCTCCTCGGCACGGCCAGCTGGGCCTTGATCGCCGCAGTCCTCGCAATGCTCCCGGGCGCACCTGCGCGGGCCCAGGATCGACCCAGCCTGCAAGCGGTCGACGTGCAGCCCCTGACCGGACAGCAGTTGCAGCTCACCATGCGCCTGTCGGGACCGGCGCCGCAGCCGTTGTCCTTCACCATCGACAACCCGGCGCGCATTTCCTTCGACCTGCCCAACACCACGCTCGCGCTGCCTTCGCGGCGCATCGACGTGCATTCGGCGGGCCTCGACACCATCACGGCGGCCGAGACCAAGGACCGCACGCGCGTAGTGCTCAACCTCGACAAGCTGGTGCCGTATGACGCGCGCGTCGAGGGCAACAACATCATCGTCCTGCTCGGGGGCGCCGCTGCGGGCGTGGCCACGGCGGCCAGCAACGCGGCCACCGCCCCCGCGGCCGGCTCCTCGGGCGCCGGCGGGTCGCGCGAGCTGCGCTCGATCGACTTCCGCCGCGGCACCGATGGCGCGGGCCGCGTGATCGTCAAGCTGTCCGATCCGCACATCCACATCAGCCTGCACCAGGTCGGCAGCCAGATCGTCGTGGACTTCAGCGACGCCAGCGTGCCCGCGAACCTCGCGCGCCGTTACGATGCGTCCGACTACGGCACCCCGGTGTCGGGCTTTGACGTCACCCGGGTGGGCGCCGGCGCACGCATCGCGATCACGGCCAACGGCGACTACGAGCAGCTCGCCTATCAGTCCGACGACCAGTACGTGGTGGAAGTGGCGCCGCGCCGCAAGGCGGCCCTCGCCGCCGACGAGAAGCCGGTGTACACCGGCGAGCGCCTGACGCTCAACTTCCAGGACATCGACACGCGCGCGGTGCTGCAGCTGCTGGCCGATGCCAGCGGGCAGAACATCGTGGTGAGCGACTCGGTGACCGGCAACGTCACCCTGCGGCTGCAGAACGTGCCCTGGGACCAGGCGCTCGACATCGTGCTGCGCACCAAGGGCCTGGACAAGCGCCGGCAGGACAACGTGATCATCGTGGCGCCGCAGGCCGAGCTGGCCGCGCGCGAGAAGGCAGAGCTTGCCGCCAAGAAGGACGTGCAGGAGCTCGCACCGCTGCGCTCCGAGTACCTGCAGGTGAACTACGCCAAGGCGAGCGACATGGCGGCGCTCATCAAGTCCGGCAGCAGCTCGCTGCTGTCCCCGCGCGGCAACGTGGCGGTCGATGAGCGAACCAACACCCTGCTGCTGCAGGACACCCCGGAGCGGCTCGCCGACATCCGCCGGCTGGTCGCGACCCTCGACATCCCGGTGCGCCAGGTGCTCATCGAGGCGCGCATCGTCATCGTCAACAACGACTTCGAGCGTGACCTCGGTGCGATCTTCGGCCTCACCAACTTTCAGAAGTACGGCAACACCGGGCTCGTGACCACCAGCGGTAGCGCCGCCGGCACCGACAGCATGACGAGCTCGTTCCTGACGTCGCTGCAGGCGGCGCAGAGCGCGGTCAACGCCGGCACCACCCCGGTGCCGCTCGTCTCCACCACGCTGCCGACGGCCGCGAACCGCTATAACG
>JBOIAH010000194.1:0-1032 GCA_050739055.1 Steroidobacteraceae bacterium
GTGCGAGGGCCGGCGCGGCCGGTGCGCGCGGCCGGCACGCCTGCGGCCGCGGGCGGGCCGGTCACGCCCCAGGCATTCTCCGGCCTGTGCCCCTCGAGCAGCGTGAGACCATAGACCGCGCCTTCTCCCAGGCGCGCGCGCAGACGCTCGATCAGCCCGGACACTTCGCTCATCGAGGCGCCGCCGCCGTGTTCACCGCCCTGCCACAGGCCGGGGCAATCCGGTCGGCGCGGCAGGCAATCCGTAAGCAACTCGCAGCCGCGTACCGGTTCCGGCACCTTGAGCGCACTCAAGTGTTCCCCGAGCAGTTCCGCGAGACGCTGCACGTCCGCCGCGGGAGCCGCGAGCCCCACCACACAGCACGTCGCTGGCCGCCGGCGGTGCGTCAGGCGGCATTCGAGCTGCACGACGCCGCACTGGCGTGCCCTGAGGAACGCGCCGAGCTCGGCGAATAACGGGGCGAGCGCGGCCAGGATCGCCCGGGTGTTTTCCAGCTCGCAGGTGAACGCACAGCGGCGGCGGAAGCGCTCGGGCGCCCGATAAGGAGCACGCACATCGGCGCTGCGGCCGGTGAGCGTATCGAGCATCGCGAGTTGCGCGGCACCGAAACGGCGCGCAAAACCGGCGCGTGGCAGGCGCAGTACCTCGCCGATGGTGCGCACGCCCAGGAGCGAAAGGCGTCCGATCGTGTCCGCGGGCCAGCGCAGCGTGCTGAGCGGCAGGGGCGCCAGCAGCCCCGTGAGCCGCACCAGATCCATGACCGCGAGCGGCTTGCCGCCACGGGCCATCGCCAGCGCGGCAAGCGGGGTGGGCGCAAACGCCAGCACGAACGGCAGCCCGAGGCGCTGACATTCGCCCGCGATAGCCGCACGCAGACCCGCGACGCCCGCGAACAGGTGCAGACTCCCCTTCACTTCGAGCAGCAGGCCATCCGGCGCCGCCAGACTCACGCGCGGCGTGAACCGTTGGGCGCAGAGTGCGAGACGGCGCAGCTTTTCCCCCGGATCGGGTCCGGGGAGGTGCACGCCGGCC
>JBOIAH010000195.1:0-6799 GCA_050739055.1 Steroidobacteraceae bacterium
ATCCTGCGGTGCTGGTGGCAGCCCGGCTGTGCGGCATTGAGCAGGTCTTCAAGGTCGGCGGCGCACAGGCGATCGCAGCGATGGCCTACGGGACAGAGAGTATTCCGAAGGTCGAGAAGATCTTCGGCCCCGGCAATGCATGGGTCACCGCGGCAAAGCAACTCGTGGCGAATGACCCGGAAGGAGCCAGCTGCGACCTGCCGGCAGGGCCGTCGGAGGTGATGGTCATTGCGGACGAGACCGCACGCGCGGATTTTGTGGCCGCGGATCTTCTGGCTCAAGCCGAGCACGATCCGCTCGCCCAAGCGCTGCTCGTGACCGTGAGCCACGAGCTGGCGGAAAGCGTCTCCGGGGTAATCGCGGGCACCTGGCGGCAGCTCACGCGCCGCCGGGTTCTCGAGCAGTCGTTGAATGCCTACCGGTGCCTGCTCGTTCCGGACCTTAACACGGCGCTCCTCGTCGCCAACGCCTACGCGCCCGAGCACCTGCTCCTGCAGGTTCGCGAGCCGCGCCGCTGGCTCCAGCACGTTCGCAATGCCGGGGCGGTGTTCTTAGGCTCCTGGTCGCCGGAGCCCCTGGGCGACTACTGCTCGGGCGCCAATCACGTCCTGCCGACGTACGGCTATGCGCGCGCCGCGAGCGGGCTTGCGGTTCGGGATTTTACCAAGACCATCACCGTGCAGGAGCTCACACCCGAAGGCCTTCGCGCGCTCGGTCCGACGGCCGTGACGCTCGCAGAGCTCGAGGGACTCGATGCTCACGCGCAGGCGGTCACGCGCCGCCTCGCCGCACTCAGTGGCGGGTCGCCGGCATGAGCTGGGTCAGTGAGCTCGCGCGGGCGGACATCGCGGCGCTCAAAGCGTACGAGCACGCGGCCTGGCAGCCGGGCCTGACGAGATTGCATGCCAATGAGCTCCCGTGGCGGGCGGCGGAGGACGAATCGGCTGCGGGACTCAATCGCTATCCCGAGCCCCAGGCGCGGGGGCTGATTGAGCGCCTCGCCGAAGTTTACCAGGTTTCCCCGGAGCAACTCCTCATCGGCCGCGGGAGCGATGAGGCCATTGATCTTCTGGTGCGCGTCTTCTGTCGCGCGGGCGAGGATGCGGTGCTGGTGTGCCCGCCGACCTTCGGCATGTACGCGGTCGCCGCCCGCATTCAGGGCGCGCGCGTGGTGCAGGTGCCGCTCATGGGCGCGGGCTTCGCACTCGATGCGCGCGCGGTGCTTGAGCAGTGCTCGCCGGACGTGAAGCTCGTTTTCTTATGTTCGCCCAACAACCCGACCGGCAATCTCCTAGCCGAGGAGACGATCATCACGCTGGTGGACGCGCTCGAGGGGCGCTCCCTCGTGGTGGTGGATGAGGCGTATGTGGAGTTCGCCAGTCGCGAGAGCCTCGTGCACCTGCTCCCGCACCGTCCGCACCTGGCTCTGCTGCGGACGCTCTCCAAGGCGCATGGCCTTGCCGGCGCGCGACTCGGCACGCTGATTGCCGACCCCGAGGTCATTGCGCTCGTGCGAAAGCTGCTCGCCCCCTATGCGGTCCCGCAGCTCATCCTGGAGGCGGTGATGACACTTCTCTCGGCGTCGCACCTGAGGACGCTCGCGCGGCGCATCGGACAGGTTCGCTCGGAGCGCACGCGGATGCGACAGACGCTTATGGAGCTGCCGGGGGTAAAGGCGGTCCTGCCAAGCGAGGCGAATTTTCTCCTCGCGCGCTTCACCGATCCCGCGCCCGCGCTGGCGCGCGCTTTCCGCGCGCAGCTCCTGGTACGCGATGTGCGAGGGCTTCCGGCGCTGGCCGATGCGCTGCGCATCACCATCGGGACGCACGAGCAGAACGACCGGTTGCTGGCGAGCCTCGCGCAATCATGAAGCCGACGCTCTTCATCGACCGCGATGGCACGCTCGTCGAGGAGCCGCCCGATGAGCAGCTGGACCGCCTGGACAAGGTCCGGCTGATGGCGGGCGTGGTGCCGGCGTTGCTTCGGTTGCGGAGCGCCGGCTATGCGCTCGTCATCGTCACCAACCAGGATGGTGTTGGGTCCTCGAGCTTTCCGGCTGAGGTCTTCGCTGCTACCCACGTGTTCCTCCTCACCCTCCTTGCGTCCCAGGGCATCGAGTTCGCAGACGTGCTGGTGTGTCCACACCTGCCTTCCGCAGGCTGTGCCTGCCGAAAGCCCAAGACCCGGCTCATCGATGAGTACGTTTCCCGTGAGCCAATTGACCGGGAGCATTCGGCGGTCATCGGGGATCGGGACAGCGACATGGAACTGGCGGCGAATCTGGGTCTGCCGGGCTTCCGAATCGCTCTCGCCGGTGCGGAAGAAGAAACCTGGAGCGGCATCGCCCGGCGCCTTACCGACCGGCCGCGGATCGCGGAAGTTCACCGTCGCACGCGGGAGACCGAGGTTCGCGTGCGGGTGAATCTCGATGCCGAGGCCCCTGTCGCGGTCGCGACCGGCATCGGGTTTCTCAACCACATGATCGAGCAGGTCGCCCGGCACGGAGGATTCTCACTCGAGCTCACCTCTACGGGTGATCTCGAGGTCGATGAGCACCACACGGTGGAGGACAGTGCGCTCGCGCTGGGCCAAGCGCTGCGGCAGGCGCTCGGGTCGAAGCGGAGTATTGCACGGTACGGGTTTGTGTTGCCCATGGATGAGGCGGAGGCGCAGGTCGCTCTGGATCTCTCGGGCCGGGCGTTTCTTGTTTTCGAGGGGCGCTTCGGGCGGGAGGCGGTGGGAGGGCTGCCCACCGAGCTGGTGCCGCATTTCTTCCGCAGCCTCGCTGACTCGCTCGGTGCGGCGCTGCACCTCAAGGTCCAGGGCGAGAATGCTCATCACATGATCGAGAGCTGTTTCAAGGCGACGGGGCGGAGTCTGCGGCAGGCGATCAGGCGTGAGGGAATGGAGTTGCCGAGTACTAAAGGTGTGCTTTGAAGAGTGCCAGGATTCCCCATATATGAATGAGGTGGTCATCGTGGACTCGGGCGGCGCGAACCTTGGTTCGCTCCGTTACGCGTTCGAGCGCCTGGGCGCCCGCACCCACGTGAGCGCCGACGGCTCGGTCATCGCAAGCGCCGAGCGCGTCGTGCTGCCGGGAGTCGGCGCCGCAGGCGACGCCATGGCGCGCCTCACAGCGGCGGGTCTCACCCAAGTGATCCCCGCCTTGACTCAACCCGTGCTCGGCATCTGCTTAGGCATGCAGCTCTTGTTCGAGTCCTCGGCCGAAGGCGCCACACCAGGCCTGGGCGTTTTCGCCGGCCGCATCGAGCGTATCGCGGAAGGATCCCGGCAACCGGTGCCGCACGTCGGCTGGAATCAGTTTCAGATCCTCTCCCCTTCCCCGCTCCTGGCAGGCTTCACCGAACGCGAATATGCCTTCTTCCTGCATAGCTACGCGGCTGCCGTAGGCCCCGAGACCTGCGCCGCATGCACGTACACGGAGCCCTTTGCGGCGGTTGTCGGCAGGGGCAATTTTCATGGCACTCAGTTTCATCCTGAGCGCTCCGGACCCACCGGCGCGCGGCTGCTGTCCAACTTTCTCGCCCTGGAGCCTTAGGCCGTGCAACTCATTCCCGCCATCGACCTGCGAGAAGGCCGCTGCGTCCGGTTGCTGCGCGGAGACTTCGGCGCCGAGACTTGCTATGAGGTGAAGCCGCGCGAGCTGCTCGAGCGCTACCAGGCTATGGGCGCCGCCTGGCTGCATGTCGTGGACCTGGATAGCGCGCGAGACGGTGCCCTGCGCAACCGCAAACTGATCGCCAGGCTCGCCGACGCAGGCGACATGCAGCTGCAGGTCGGGGGCGGCGCGCGCTCCATGGAGGCGATCAGCGCCCTCTTTGACTCAGGGGCCGTCCGCGTCGTGATCGGCAGCGCCGCGCTGCACCGCGCAGGCGAAGTCAACAGCTGGCTCAAATGCTTCGGCCCTGAGCGGGTGTGTCTTGCGTTCGACGTGGCGCTGGATGCCTCACGTGCGCCACGCGTGCGCACGCACGGCTGGACGCACGAGACGGGCGTGAGCCTCTGGGAGGCGGTCCGTCGTTACCCGAAGCGGAATCTGCGACACGTCCTGTGCACAGATATTTCCCGTGATGGCGCCCTGACCGGTCCCAACTTGGAGCTGTATCGCACAGCGCTGCAACGCTTCCCGAACCTCCTCTGGCAGGCCTCCGGGGGCGTGCGCCATGCCGCAGACCTCGAAGCACTGGCGAGGATCGGCGTTTCAGCCGCCGTGTGCGGCAAGGCCTTAGTGGAAAATCGGATCGGTCTTAAGGAGCTGCGGCCATTCTTGCCCGACGCATCATCCCCTGCCTCGACGTCCGTGACGGCGTAGTCGTCAAGGGCGTGTGCTTTCGCGATCACGAGGTCGCGGGCGACATTATCGAGCTCGCTCGGCGCTACCGCGATGAAGGGGCGGATGAGCTCGTGTTCTATGACATCACCGCAAGTCCGCAAGGGCGCAGGGTGGAGAGCGAGTGGGTGCGGCTCGTCGCCCAGGTGCTCGACATCCCCTTCTGCGTCGCGGGCGGCATCCGCTCCGTCAGCGATGCGGAAGTCGTGCTCAATGCCGGCGCCGATAAGGTCTCGGTGAACTCCCCGGCACTTGAGAACCCTTCTCTCATCGATGCGCTTAACATCCGCTTCGGCTCCCAGTGCGTGGTGGTGGGTATTGACAGTCAGCGAACATCTAAGGGCTTCCGGGCGTGGCAATGGAGCGGTGACCCGGGGCGCTCGTGCGACAGCGGCCGCGCGGTGCTCGATTGGGTGCACGAGGTGCAGGAGCGCGGGGCCGGCGAGATTGTACTCAACTGCGTAGGCAACGACGGCGTGCGCAACGGTTACGATCTGCAACAGCTCGCGGCGGTGCGCAGCATCTGCCGCGTGCCGCTCGTCGCCTCAGGGGGCGCAGGGGCCGTTGCGCACTTCACGGAAGTCTTCAAGGAGGCGGGAGTGGACGGCGCGCTCGCCGCCAGCGTGTTTCACTCAGGCCAGATTCGCATCCCGGCGCTTAAAGGCGAGCTCCGCGCGGCGGGTATCCCGGTGAGACTGCCATGAAGGCCGAACGCACGCCGCTCGGGTTCGCCGATCTTGAGGCGCTCGACTTCGGCAAAGCCGGCGGGCTCCTGCCGGCGATCGTGCAGCACGCGGACACGCGGGCGGTGCTGATGCTCGGTTACATGAATCGCGAGGCGGTGGTGGCGAGTCTCACGCGGCGGCGTGTGGTGTTTTTCAGCCGCAGCAAGGTGCGGCTATGGGAGAAGGGCGAGACATCCGGCCATTGGCTGGAACTTGGAGAGATACGCGCGGACTGCGACCGGGATGCGTTGCTGGTCACCGCCTCGCCGCGCGGACCGGTTTGTCATCTGGGCAGTGGAAGCTGCTTCGGAGAGGCAGCGCCTGCGGGCCACGAGCGGATGTCGTTCCTCGCAACGCTCGAAGAAGTCATTGCGCAGAGGATAGCAACGCCTCCCGAAGGTAGTTACACGGCGAAGCTTCTCTCGCAGGGGTGGAAGGGAATAGCACAGAAGGTGGGCGAGGAAGGGGTTGAGGTTGCGCTTGCGGGGACGGCTGGGAGCGACAGCGAGGTTATCGACGAGGTGTCGGATCTCTTGTATCACGTGTTGGTGCTGCTGAAGGCGCGGGGGTTGAGTCTGAAGAGGGTGATGCAGGAGTTGCGGGGGAGGCATGAGGGGGTTTGAGAGAGACTGCTGAGACCATGGGGCACCAGCACGCTTCCCCTGCCACCAGGGCACGCTCAACTCGTTCACGAACCGAAACGTCGCCCTTGGGTCGAAGCAGGTGAATCCAGGACGAGGTATCGATGAGAATCAAGGCGCTAACCCTTGCGGCGCTGACGCTGTAACTCCTCGACGCCGGTCAACTCGACGCACGTTCCGGCGTGCTTCACGAGTTCGGCCATGCGCTTGCGCAGGTTGAAGTCCTGGATCGCCGTCACGATCGCCTCGCGCTTGGTTCTGGCGCGGGTGAAACGCATTGCATCTTCCAGGTCATTATCAGGAATATCCACTGTGGTTTTCATGCTTCGACGCTATCAAACTCTGGAATATGCGTCAAAGGATGACGGAATCCACCTGATTCGGCGCTTGCGCCCACTATGTTGTTATTGATTCTATGGCGTCCCCAAGGGGATTCGAACCCTGTTACCGCTGTGAAAGACTGGTTGCCACACGCCTTCCTTGCATCGCGTATAGTCTCGCTATACACTTAGCCAGTGATTCGCTCGTTTCGCCACGCTGGACTTGAGCGGTTCTTTCGCACCGGATCCAAGGCGGGCATCCAACCGAAACACGCCAAGCGGCTGCGATTGCAGCTGGCTCAGCTCAACGTTGCGAGCGGTCCCAACGACATGGCAGCCGCGCCGTGGCGAGTGCATCCGCTCAAGGGCGGATCAAGCGGTCACTGGGCCGTGTGGGTGGATGAAAATTTCCGGCTCACGTTCACGTTCGAGGGCAAGGACGCGGTCCAGGTGGACTACCGTGACTACCATTGAAGGAGCTGCAAATGACCACTATGCATAACCCGCCGCATCCCGGTGAAGTGCTGCGCGAGTGGCTCGCAGATATCAGCGTCACCGACGCCGCGCGACGGCTCGGCGTGACTCGCGTTGCGCTCTCGCGCGTGCTCAACGGCTCGGCAGGCGTCAGTGCTGACATGGATCTGCGACTGTCCAAGGCGCTTGGTACCACGCCGGGCTCTTGGTACGCGATGCAAGCTAATTACGAGATGTCGCAGGCCAAGCGGCACTTTCGCGCCAAGGTGCAGCGCATCACCACACCAC
>JBOIAH010000196.1:0-2367 GCA_050739055.1 Steroidobacteraceae bacterium
CTTCAATCCCGGCGGCCTTACCCATACCAGCGTCGCGCTGCGGGACGCGCTGCTCGCGGCGCAGCTGCCGTTCATCGAAATACACCTGTCCAACACGCAGGCCCGCGAACCATTCCGCCGGCATTCCTATTTCTCGGATATCGCGCTTGGGGTGATCAGCGGCTTCGGTGCATTCGGCTACGAGCTCGCGGTGCGTGCCGCCGTGCAGCGGCTCGCCCTTGCCTGAGCGGACGCGGGTCCAGCGAACTCTCAATCTCTGCGGAGCATTTCCGGCATGGACATTCGAAAAATCAAGAAACTGATCGAGCTGCTGCAGGAGTCGGGCATCGCCGAGATTGAAATCAAGGAGGGCGAGGAGGCGGTGCGCATCAGCCGCATGCCGCCCGCGGGCGCAAGCGTCGCTTATCCGCTGACCCAGGCGGTGCACGCGCCGGGCATGCCGGGACCCGCGAGCTCTGCGGGGCGCATGCCTGAAGGGCCGCCGGCCGAGAGCGCCTCGGCAAAACCCAAGCCGAACGAACACGTGGTCCCCGCGCCGATGGTGGGCACCTTCTACGCCTGCCCCTCCCCGGGCGCGCCCCCTTTTGTCGAGATTGGCGACGAAATCAAGGTCGGCCAGGTGCTGTGCATCATCGAGGCGATGAAGATGATGAACCAGATCGAAGCCGACAAAGCCGGACGGATCGCCTCGATCATGGCCAGGAACGGCGACCCGGTGGAGTTCGGTCAACCGTTGTTCGTCATCGAATAAGCGGGCCATGATCGAGAAGCTCGTCATCGCCAATCGCGGCGAGATCGCCCTGCGGATCCTGCGGGCGTGCCGTGAACTCAATATCAAGACCGTCGCCGTGCACTCCACGGCCGATTACAGCCTGAAACACGTGCTGCTCGCCGATGAGTCGGTGTGCATCGGCCCGCCGCCGGCCTCGGGCAGCTACCTGAACATGCCGGCGATCATCAGCGCCGCGGAGGTCACCGACTCGGTAGCGATCCATCCGGGATACGGCTTTCTCGCGGAGAACGCGGATTTTGCCGAGCGCGTGGAAAAGAGCGGCTTCGTATTCGTCGGCCCCAAGGCCGAGACCATCCGCACCATGGGCGACAAGGTCTCGGCGATCCGCGTCATGAAGTCGCACGGCGTGCCGTGCGTGCCCGGCTCCGACGGCCCCCTGAGCGAGGATGCGGACCAGAATTTGCGTATCGCGCGCGACATCGGCTATCCGGTCATCATCAAGGCATCCGGCGGCGGCGGCGGCCGCGGCATGCGCGTGGTGCACACCGAGGCCTCGCTCCTGAACGCGATCGGCATCACCCGGTCCGAGGCCCGTGCGGCCTTCGGCAACGACCAGGTGTACATGGAGAAGTTTCTCGAGCGCCCGCGCCACATCGAATTTCAGGTGCTGGGGGATGCGCACGGCAACCTCATTCACCTGGGCGAGCGCGACTGCTCGATGCAGCGCCGGCACCAGAAGGTGATCGAGGAGGCCCCCGCGCCCGGCATCACGCTGCGGCAACGCAAGCTCATGGGCGATCGCTGCGTCGAGGCTTGCCGCGCGGTCGCCTACCGCAGCGCCGGCACGCTCGAGTTCCTGTACCAGGATGGGGAGTTCTACTTCATCGAGATGAATACTCGCATCCAGGTGGAACACCCGGTGACCGAGCTCATCACCGGCATCGATCTGGTCAAAGCGCAGCTGCTGATCGCCGGCGGGGAGCGCCTGCCTTACGCGCAAGGCGACGTGCAGTTCCGCGGCCACGCCATGGAGTGCCGCATCAACGCCGAGGATCCCAAGACCTTCATGCCCTCGCCCGGCCCCATCCGCCTGTGGCACGCGCCGGGCGGACCGGGCATCCGCGTCGACAGCCACGTGTATTCGGGCTACAACGTGCCGCCCTACTACGATTCCCTCATCGCCAAGGTGATCGCGCACGGCGACACGCGCGAGACGGCGATCGCGCGCATGAAGAACGCGCTCGCGGAAATGGTGATCGAGGGCATCAAGACCAACGTGGCGCTGCACCAGGAGATCTGCAACCACGCGGCCTTCCAGAAGGGCGGGACCGACATCCACTACCTGGAGCGGCGGCTGGGATTGCGTTAGTCGGTCGAGGTGGTGCTCGCGGGACTCATGCAGCACGAGGTCGCCGACGTGACAGGCGCTCATGCCGCGTGCTTTGATGTCGCCCGGTTCGCCGAGCGCGAGGAGTGGATCTGCCTTTGCGGGCGGCGCCGCTGACGGCTTGTCGCCCGCGCGGTTTTCGATGTTCACCGTCTGCCCAAAGTGCGCCTTGACACTGGTCGTGACCGCCGCGGACCTGCGCGTGGCCCAGGGCTACGTGCGCTGCGGGCGCTGCTCGAGCGTGTTC
>JBOIAH010000197.1:0-1252 GCA_050739055.1 Steroidobacteraceae bacterium
CGCCAGCCGCTCGCCGCCGCGGACCGCACCGCCGGCGCTGCCGCCGTGCCCGGCGCGGCCCGGCCGCCGTTGCTCGCCTCACTCATACGTAGTTCCTTTGCTCTCCGCCGCTCTCCAGGTTGGACAGGCAGCGCCCGCACAGTTGCGGATGGCGCGCGTGCGTGCCGACGTCGGGCCGGCGGTGCCAGCAGCGCACGCACTTGGGATCGCTGCATGCCTGCACGGCGACCCACACTCCGGCGCGCCCCGTGTTGACGGCCGGCACGGCGCCGGCCGGTGCGGCGCTCACCGCGTGCACCTGCGCCTCGGAGGTGATCAGCAGAAAACGCAGTTCCCCCCCGAGCGCCGCAAAGCGCGCAAACTCCGGCTCAAGGCAATACACGTCGACCCGGGCGTCGAGCGGCGCGCCGATCGCCCCGGTGTCGCGCAGCCTTTCCAGCTCGCGCGTGACGTCGGAGCGCAACTGGATGAGCGCCTCCCAGTCGATCCCCGCGGCGGGCACCTCCGGCACCGCGTGCCAGGTCTCGTGGAACACCGACTCGCCGCGCTCGCCCGGGAGGTGCCGCCAGACTTCCTCCGCGGTGAACGACAGGATCGGCGCGAGCCAGCGCACCATGCTCTCCGCGATGTGAAACATCGCGGTCTGCGCCGAGCGGCGCGCGCGGCCGCCGGCGGGCGTCGTGTACAGCCGGTCCTTGAGAACGTCCAGGTAAAAGCCGCCGAGCTCGACGCTGCAGAAGTTATGCACCTTCTGATAGATCAGGTGGAAGCTGTAGTTGCGGTACGAGTCGAGCACTTCCGTCTGCAGGGCGCGCGTGCGCGTGAGCGCCCAGCGATCGAGCGCCACGAGGTCCGCAGCGCAGGGCGCGTCGCGCGCCGGGTTGAAACCCTGCAGGTTGCCGAGCAGGAAACGCAGCGTGTTGCGCATCCTGCGGTAGGAGTCCGCCATGCGCTTGAGGATCTCGTCCGAGACGCTCATCTCGTTAGCGTAGTCGGTCGCCGAGACCCACAGCCGCAGCACGTCCGCGCCGAGACTGTTCATGACCTTCTGCGGGGCGATCACGTTGCCGAGGGACTTGGACTGCTTGCGGCCCTTCTCGTCCACCGTGAATCCGTGGGTCAGAACACCCCGGTACGGCGCGCGCTCATACAGCGCCTCGGACATGGGCAGCGAGCTGTGGAACCAGCCGCGGTGCTGGTCCGAGCCCTCCAGGTCCAGGTCCACCGGAGCTGCAACCTCGGGCCGTTCGAT
>JBOIAH010000198.1:0-1515 GCA_050739055.1 Steroidobacteraceae bacterium
GCCTAGACTAGGTCAGCGGCTTCGACCCCGGCTGCGGCGGCGTGTCCACCAGGAGATTCTCCACGACCGCGGTCCAGGCCTGGGCGAGATTGGTGCGGTTGTACCCCCCGCCCCCCAGCGCCAGCACCCGCCCGTGGCCGAGGCGCTCGGCGAGCTCGGTGAGCTCGCGCGCCGCCCGTGCGTGGACCTGCGGCGAGAAGCGCAGGTGCGTGATCGGATCGCCCTCGAGACTGTCGGCGCCGCACTGCAGGATGATGAACTCCGGCGCGAACTTCGCCACATGCCCGGTCACCTGCGGCCATACGGTGGCAAACACCCCGTCATCGGCCCCCGGCGGCAGCGGCACGTTGAGCTTGGTGCCCTGGGCGGCCCCGCGGCCGGTCTCCTCGAGCGCTCCCGTTCCCGGATAAAGGTAGCGCCCGTCCTCGTGCAGGTCGGCGAACACCACCGCGGCGTCGTCCTCGAAGCCGTAGAACACGCCATCGCCGTGATGCGCGTCGATGTCGACGTAGGCGACGCGCGCCAGGCCGGCACGCTTGAGCTGCTCGATGGCCACGCCGCAATCGTTGAATACGCAGAAGCCGGCGGCGCGGTTGCGCGCCGCGTGATGCAGCCCCGCGATGGGCACGAACGCGCGGCGGCACTCGCCTTCCATGATCGCGTGCATGGCGCTCAACGTCGCGCCCACGACTCCCGCGGCCGCCTCATACACGCCCTTGAAGGCGGGCGTGTCGCCGGCATCGAGCAATCCCGTGCCGCTCGCGGAAGCCGCGCGCACGAACTCGAGATACTCCGAAGTGTGGAACGAGCGCAGCTCCTCGTCGGTGGCGGTACGCGGCTCGAGCACCGTCACGCGCTGCGGGAGCCCGCGCGCCGAGAATTCCCGCACGAAGGCGGCCAGCCGGTCCGGCCCGAACGGATGACCATCGCCGAACCCGTAGCGAGCCAGGCGCTCGCTCACCACCACTCCCACGTTGCTCATGACGCCGTGCCGCCCACTTGTCCCACCGGACGCACTCCCCTCAAGGCGCGCAAGCCTAACACAGCGGCCCGCCGGGTCTTGCGGCGTGAGTGACGCGCGCACTGCAACCCATCGCCAAGCGTGCCGGCCTCGCCCATAATCAGAATTTCATTCAGTCGGCAGCGCGGGTACATGGCTCAGTACATCTACACGATGAATCGCGTGTCGAAGGTGGTCGCACCCAAGCGGATCATCCTGCGCGACATCAGCCTGTCGTTCTTTCCGGGCGCCAAGATCGGCGTGCTCGGCCTGAACGGCGCCGGCAAGTCGACGCTGCTGAGGATCATGGGCGGCATCGATACGAGCTTCGACGGCGAGGCGCATCCGCACCGCGGGATCCGCATCGGCTATCTGCCGCAGGAGCCGCAGCTGGACCCCGCCCGCAACGTGCGCAGCACGGTGATGGAGGGCCTGGGCGAGACCTTCCGGCAGCTCGAGGAGTTCGGCCATATCAGCGAGAAGTTCGCGCAGCCCCTCGCGGACGATGAGCTGAA